>JBCCJE010000110.1:0-10190 GCA_039027925.1 Bacteroidota bacterium | reverse complement strand
CCAAATGGAATATATACAATTGTATTATTCGCACAGGATTTTGTAATCGCTAAGCGAATTATTTTGAATAGATAGTCATCCTAGTATGAAATGCAAGATTTTTGAATATTTATGAAAAAATCTTAGCGTAAAAAGGTTTACCTCTTGGAATAGCTATACTAATATTTTAGTATAGCTATTTTCAAATTAATAACATTTCTAATTCCACGGAAAAGTTACTACTTTCATATTTTCACAGTAAAGTAAAATGAATTTACATGTTAATTACTTACTGATCGAGAACTTAACCATACTTAATTTTCTAAAAATGAACCAACCAAATCATCTATTCCAAAGCCTATTATCTTTCTTATTTGTAGCTGGATTAATTATTCCTACTCAAATCAAGGCACAAAACTATTATGACCAATCTAGAGGATTTACGAGAACTGGCGCGGAGATTATTCAAGGGGAGTACAAAGGACTAACTGTGGCACTACGAAATTATCGAGAAGATCCTAATGCACTCAACGAAATTACTAAAACAGAAAAATTAGGGTATCACCCTAAGGATGACTGGATACTCAACGAGCAGTTAAATCCAAATGCTCAACCAAAAAACGGAGACCCTATCCGGCAGAGAAGTTATCCTCCACGTCGAGACCAAAAAGCACTTTTACAAAACTTTGGAGGTATCGGGTACACCTCGGTTAATCCTTCCGATCCTTGCATTGATGTCGGACCTAATCATGTTATCCAAATGATTAACGGAGGATCTGGTGCTTATTTCGAAATCTATGACAAGTCAGGAGGTGTATTGATTAACCAAACCTACTTGGATAATTATTTAGGATTTCCCGGAGGTAGTGGTGATCCTATTGTACTGTATGACCAAAACGCAGACAGATGGATGATGAGTGAATTTGCCAATGCAGGTAATAATCTGCACGTGGCTATTTCTCAAACAAGTGATCCTACTGGTAGTTGGCACACCTACATTTACAATACCCCGAACTTCCCAGATTATCCTAAATACGGAATTTGGAATGATGCCTACATCATCACTACTAATGAATCGGGACCTAACGCCATTTATGCTTTGGATAGAAACAAACTACTAAATGGTACAACTAACAATGCCCAACGATTTACTGTACCCACTTTTGGAACGATCGGTTTTCAGGCTTTGACTCCAATTGATGTAGATGGCACTACTAACCCTTCGGCTTCTGATCCTCCTTTGATAATGCGAATGGTGGACGATGCGTGGGATTCTTCTGTAAACAATGATATGCTAGAATTTTGGGAAGTAGATGTTGATTTTAATAATGCTAACAATTCATCTATCTCTTTGTCTTTACAGCTAAATACAACTGCATTTGATACTGAACTTTGTGGATATACTTCTTTCTCTTGCATAGACCAACCTAGCTCTAATACCAACTTAGATCCTCTTAGAGAAGTTATTATGAACAAAGCGCATTATCGGAGTTTTGGTTCTTATGAATCTATTGTGTGTACTCATGTGACCGACGTGACAGGAAATGATGATGCAGGGGTTAGATGGTACGAATTACGTAAATCAGGGGGAAGTAATTGGAGTATTTATCAAGAAGGAACTTACTCACCAGATAGTGATAGCCGTTGGATGTCATCCATAGCTATCAACTCGGATGGCTCTATCGGATTGATGTATAATGTATCGAGTAGTACTACTTTTCCAAGTATAAGATACACGGGAAGAAAAGAATGTGACCCACTTGGAACCATGACTGAACCCGAAACAGAAGTAGTTACCGGTACGGCACCTAATAGCTCTAATCGCTACGGAGATTATAACTGCATGGTTGTTGATCCAAGTGATCAAAGTTTCTGGTTAACCGCCCAGTACAATCCTGCTTCACAATGGGATACACACATTGGTCAATTTGATATAGGATCTTGTACCCCAAGAGTTGAGTTCAATAATGCGAGCATTACCGTAAATGAAGAAGATGCCGACGTAGATGATGGTTGTAGAGATTATCAATTGATTGATGTAGGTATTGGTATCACATTAGATCCCTCGGCGCCAGCCGATATTACGGTGAGTGTTAATGGAGGAACTGCCACAGAATTGATAGATTTTGAAATCAGCAATAATATTTTTACGCTTGATGGATCAAACCTTTCGCAAAATGTCCAGCTCAAAATCTACGATGATGCTTTCCTAGAGGGTACTGAAAATCTCATCTTAGATTACACTTTGAATGCTAATGGTGGAGATGCCATCACGGGAACTATGAACCAAACATTTTCTGTAACCATCAACGAAGCTGAATATGCCCCTACCGATCCAATTGGATTTACCTTATCAGAAGATTTTGAAACGAGTGGATCACTTGGAACTTTTACTACAATCAATCCATCGGGGGACACTCCTTTTCAGCAAGGTAGCACTACCGAGGCGTCCAGTACCTTCTTTACGGTGCCGAGTGGAACTAACGTTGCCTATATCAATGATGATGATTGTAATTGTAATCAAAATGAAGTGAGACTCATTAGTTCTTCTCTCGATTTATCATTCTGCCAAAGTATGACACTTGACTTTGAATTGTATTTTGAAGGAAATACTTTTCAAGGTGATACCGAAATAGGAAAACTACAAGTTTCCATCGGAGGTGGAGCGTGGGCAGATGTTCAAACCTTCACAGGAGATGACTCGGACTGGCAAAATATTTCAGTTGACCTCGCTGCGTACATCGGTAATCCAGATGTAAGGTTTGCTTTTTTCTACAGTGACGGCGGAGGATGGTTGTACGGAATGGTAATAGACAATGTAATGTTTAACTGTCAGGCCAATGTCGCTATCCAAACAGCCGTCAACTCCAATACCCCTACTGAACATTATTTTGGCCCGAATGCCACCGTTCATTTTTACGACGAATCCTCTGGGAATATCATGTTAACGCTTGTGAATAATTCTAACTTTGATTATGGCTGCACCACAGTTGAGGTAGATCGGCAGGGTACTAATCCTACTACTCAAGCCTTCTCTACCAATACCCCCGCTGATTATTTAATGTCTAAAACATTCAAAGTTACCCCCACCAACAATAATCCAAACGGTAGCTATGATCTTTCTCTTTATTATAAAGAAAATGAAGTAGCAACGTGGGAAACACAAACAGGACAAAATAGGTCGAATGCGGCCATTGTGAAAGTAGCTGGCAATAATCAAATCTCAGATGTCACGCCCGCTAACTATACTACCTTTAACATTTATTCAGAATCATCTACTACTTCTAGTTTTAACTCAGACGTTATTTTTAGTGCCACATTTACTAATGGTTTTTCGGGGTTTGGCATTGGGCTACCGGTGAATAATAATGCCAGCACGGGTGTAGATTCTGATTCTGATGGAGTACCTGATATATCAGATAACTGCCCGTGGGAACCAAATGCTAACCAAACAAATGCCGATGGAGATAATTTTGGGGAGGCGTGCGACTGTGATGATAGTAACCCAAATGATGAAGACATTACTATCAATAACAATCCGATTACTCCTGATACTTACGATGCTAATACCTCAATTACTTCTGCTGGGAATGTTCCCGCAAGTAGCATCGTCAGCTTTCAAGCTGGTGAATCCATTTCATTAGAAACAAATTTTATCGCCAATCAAGGTAGTAATTTTATTGCAAGAATTGATAGTTGTACTACTACCACGCCAGCCGCACTCACTAGCCAGATAGAAGATGATCTGATCGAAAATTTGGAAGACACTGAAAAAAAGAAGGAAAATACAGATGGGAAACATAATATTGATCTTGATATCATTCCCAATCCATTTTCATCCGAAGTACTCCTAACTGTTCATATTTCGCAAGGGGATAAAATTGATTTAGCTGTATTTGATGCGAGGGGAAATCAGATAAAGAAAATTATAGACCAACGAACACTAGAGCAAGGTCAACATAGCTTTACCTTAAAAGCAGATAACTTATCTGGTGGAATCTTTTTTGCCGTTTTGCGCACTAGTCAAAAAACGATTGTCAAAAAAATGATCAGAATCGATTAGTTGTAGTGTTGGCATTATCTCTCGGAGGTAATGATCTATATTGTGCCTGACTCTCTGTTGAGAAATAAGAAAATCACGGGGTCACAGAAATTGACCCCGTGATTAACTAATGTATAATCACTCCATCTCCGCTACTCGAATCATCGTATCTTCCACCTCCTGTACCAATTCAATGTACCGAGGATCACGCTTCGTAGCCCGATCTCTCACTAAGGGTAAATCTACTTTAATATGTTCCACAAATCGGGAAGGTGCTGACTTCATAATATAAATATCATCTGCCAAATAAACGGCTTCGGGAATATCGTGGGTGACAAATACAACGGTAGGGTGATATTCATTCCAAATATCCAAGAGCAGATCTTGCATTTGCAGGCGAGTACGAACATCTAATGCACCAAAGGGTTCGTCCATGAGCAAAATATCAGAATTGGCGAGCAAACTTCTGGCAATGGCGACCCGCTGGAGTTGTCCTCCCGAAAGCGTAGGGTACTGCGCATATTTATTTTCTTGTCCTGCAAGTCCTACTTTTTTAATCAGTTCCATCGCTTTAGCATCTCGTTCTTTTTTCGAGATGCCTTTATAATTTAAAGCTAGTCCTACATTGTCTAAAACAGAGAGCCACGGTAAAGAAGAGTATTGTTGGAAAACCATGCTTACTCGATTATCCTTTCCCACGGGTTTATCATTTACTTTTAGCTCGCCTTCGGTAGGATTTTGTAAACCAGCAATGTACCGTAGCAAAGTTGATTTTCCACAACCCGACATACCAAGGATGACGATAAATTGTCCTTGCGCAGGTTTGTCCTCAACTAAAAATTCTAAGTCTTTAATAATCCAATTTTGACCGCCATCGTAGCTTTGCCCGATGCCTTGCATTTCGATAATATTTCCTAATTCAGAATCGGTGAAATCTGGCATTTGATGAATTATGAATTATGAATTATGAATTATGAATTTTCCATTCTTAATTCTGTTGAGTCATGGTAGGGCCAAGTCCCGAAAAGTCGTGTCAATAAAAATATTACTTTTTCAACCTCGCCCTCGTACACGACCACAATCAGTAAAATAGAAATTGACGAGGCAGCCCAAATTCCCCCCGATGCCGCACTTTACGCATTTACCTGTTTATTTTGATAAATTTTAAACTCCCCGAACAAAATAAATAAGATACCACTAGTGGCGAGTATCGGAAGTAAATAGCTCGTGATCCAATCGGCATAGGGCAATAAAGATTGTAACAAAATAGTCGTCAGCACCCCACCTAAGACGACTAGAATGCCTAGTTGAGATTCGTTCAATCCCGACGGTCGGGTGTTCACGTATTTGTGCGGAAATAATCTTTTATCAATAAAAACAAAAATTCGATCTTGTAGGAATCCGATGATGATAAAAACAATTAAAATAGCAAAAACCTTTTCTGCAAAACCAAATCTCCCATAGGTATGAATTAATGCTCCTAAGCCACCTTTTTTATTTAAAAGTTCTGCAATAATGATATAAGTCCAAGAAATAGCAGTTAGCACTCGGATATCATCCATAAGTCGAGACATGACAGATGGAATATACACCGACTTGATTGTTTGCCAATCCGTTGCACCTAGAGTAAATACAGTTTTTAAGTAAACATTATTTACCTCATTAATACGTTGTACAACAACTGGTAATAAATAAACTATAATTCCAAATGCTAAGAAGGCGACTTTCATTCCATCATTCGTTCCAAACCATGTCATGAACATTCCAACTAATGCTGTCAAAGGTAAGTACCTTAGTGCATCAACCTGCTTACTAAATAGTCCTCGAAAAAATGGGAATAACCCTAGCAAAAATCCAAAAGGAACAGAAATAAAAATAGCCCAAAAATAACCCTTCAAATTTAGCCAAATAGATTGCCACGTATTTTTAAACAGATCGTCATCACGTATCAAGCTAGGGTAGGACTTAAAAGTTTCTATTGGAGAAGGAATGGATGGATATATTTTTTCAAACTCAGTTGCTTGTGAAATCATAATCGAATCAACTACCGCTAAGGAATCTAAATATTTTTGATGTTCTAAAGAATCCTTTCCAATCCCCGATTCTAGTCTAGTTTCAAATTCAGGTAAAATTGCTTTCATCTCTGAATTAAGTTCTGCAATAATCCACCAAAGGACAAAAAAGATTACTAAACCAGCTATCCCTAAAACAAGACCTTGAGACCTAGAAAGATCACCTCTCAAATTAAACAATGATAACATATGGACAGAAATGAAAATAAAGTAGAACACAATATCTACATTATTGTGTTCTACAACAAAATATATTATTAGTCGGGAACTAATTCGAAATCTGTTCTTCTATTTTTAGCACGACCGTTTTCTGTGTTATTAGATGCTACAGGATTATCTGGACCATTTCCTACGATAATAAATCTATTTCTGGGCATTCCATATTCAGAGATCAAATAATCGACAACAGACTGTGCTCGCTTCTTTGATAATTTGACATTTGATGAATAATTTCCAGTATTATCAGTATTTCCTTCTACTCTTATTTTAGAGTTAGAAAAAGATTGGGCAATATCTACGAACTCTCTATCAATAATATTTTTTGCATTAGGGTCTAATGCAAATTCACCTGATCGAAAATTAATACTAACGGCTTTAGTGGCTATGGCATCTTTCTTTTCATCAGCCGATGTCGAAGGAGCAAACTCTCTCTGGCCTTCGGCTCTTTGGTTGACATTACCTGCAAATTTATTGTTGGCGTTTTCTACTAAACCTGAATATCGAATTAATCGCCAATTAGGTACACGAGTTCCTGATTTAATAACCCCTTCATCTTTGTACACATTAGTCATAGTAGTATATAATCTTTCACCTGTAATATTTTTGTAGTTAGGGTTTAATCCGAAAAAATTTAAATTATCACCATGGGTACAAAGTCTAACATTATTGATCGCATTATAGGAAAGAGTTTCATCAAACCCTTCAAAAGCATCCGCCAAAATTTTAGCTGCTTTCCTTTTGTTAGCATCATCTCTATTAATTTCGGCGGCACCAATCATCCAACCTTCATAAAGCTGTTGTAATTTTGCCTCGTTATTTTCAACGTATGCCTTTTTAGCAATGAACACATCCGCAATAATGTGAGATGCAGACCTAGTGCTTTCTAGAACCCTAGCTCCGGAAACCGAGTTGACACAATCTTCATCGTCAGGACTCCACACTACAGCAGCATCAACAGATTTACTTTTAAAAGCTGCTGCTGCGTCAATTGCATTTCCAACAAAATTGACATTGACATCCTCAGTTGTTAAATCACCTGCTTTGAGAAGCCATAAGAAAAATGAATGTGAAGGAGATAGTTCACCAACTGCAATAGATTTACCCCTTAGATCAGATACTTTAGTGATTCCTCTACTCACTACAACTGCATCACCTCCTCTAGACCAATCTGCTTGAAAAACAACAACTGGGTCAAACTTTGCCAAAGCAGAAGATTCGGTTGGAAAAGCGTCAATAGTAGCCCAAAGTAGATCAACTTCATCATTCTTCCATGCCGCTCTTGAAGCAACAAAGTCATCAAGGATTACAAACTCCACCTTAAACCCATAATCTTTATAAAATCGAGAATTAGTATTCGCTTCGAACCCCTCATTAAAATACTGTCCGCCAGCGTATCCTCCCCAAGTCACTACCCCAATCTTGATGACATCATCGGAGTTGCTACCACCCGTTTTGCGAGGTGATTTATTAGTTGTAGAAGTATTGTTAGCACTATCGTCTTGTTGGAGTTGTTCTACTTGATCTCCAAGTGCTGTATTGTCCATAGCCCATTTTGCTCCAAAAGTGATTGCAGCAACAATTGCAATGGTTATCAGTAATTTCGAAAATTTGGTGAGTCTTCTTGCCATTGTTTGTTTTAATTTTAAAATTGGAAAATAGGATGAGTCGCATCAATAGAATTAATCAATATTCGAAGCCTTTACGTTTACTAAACTTGGCAAGTTCAGTAAACGTTTGTCAAAGCAAATTTCAAAATTATTCGAAGAGGGAATCATATTGATTAGTATGCCCTTGCTCTCGGATCGGTTTTTTGATGGGTTGATTCAAGTCCAGTACCTCATTGTCGCTATTGGCTTTTTCTATGAGGCCTGACTTTTCTTCTCCTAATAAAATGGAGACCCCTTCTTTTTCCCATTTTTCTAACATCTTTAATCCTTCTTCTTCGAATACTCCATTTTGCAAATCCACCGAGTCCATAAAGTTGGAGGACATTTCCATAAAGCGTTCCATCTCTCCAACCTTTTGGCTGACATCGTCCGCTACTGCCTCCATTGCCATATCAAACATTGCTCGTTTATCTGGATTTCCAGAAATGACACTTGCCGCAGATTTCATGGCCGAAGCACTTGCTCTAATGGCTTTGTACTCTTGCTCTTTGACCATCACCTGATCTTTGACATCTTCCAGTAGGATTTCCGAGTTTTCGTACATCTTGGTCAATACTCGATAGAGTACTTCCATTTTTTTGTACAAATCTTCCAGGCGCATATTTGATTCTTTTAATCTCCCTGCTTTTCGAGATTTAAGAATCATGATATTTTGCTTATTGACTTGCTTCGCCTTACTTGCTTGCGTCAGATTACTTTGGATTTCTCTACGGTTATTGACGATTAGTTCTTTTAGCTTGTGCATCTGGCCTTTGAGTTTTCCAATTTGTTTGTTCATTTTACCCAAATTACTTTGCAGATCGTCCGTATAGGATTTTAAAATCCCAATCGGATCAATCTGAACAAACCACCCCGTAATCCAGCGCATCACACTTTTGTACATGTACCATACTAGGTTCCGCATTTTGGGATCGAGCACCATGTAGATCAAGGCTGCTAAAACAGCAAGCATGGCAACTAAATATACAGTCTGCCCTGCTAACCATGCTAGTGTCCCCATGTTTGTTGCTAACAAATACCCTAACCCTCCGATGATCGCTGTCAAAAAAATCGCACCAGTAACCCCTTCGGGTTTTTGCCAAAATGATTTCGGTTTAAAATCTTGCATTTCCATTTTTCTATCAATTATTTTTCCCAACGTTGCGCCACCGAGTATTCGGAACAGGACATCCAGCGTTGGACGTTTAACGTTATTTTAAATATTTTTTCATATTCTGAATATCTCTTCGAATCTGCGAAAGTACGAGATTATAAGATGCTACGAAATTATTTTTCGTAGTTTCTACTTTTACCGTAGCAGAAGAAATACTCTTTTTGAGTTGCTCATTTTTCGATTGATGGCTCGCAATCTCTTTTTTCAATCGCTCAATCTGAATAGACTTCTCCTTAATCAAATTGTCCATCTGCTTAATTTGTTGAGCCTTGTCGCCTATTTGTTTTTCTTTTTGATTGGCTAGTGCTTGCGCAAATTTATTTTCCTCTTTTTTTAAAACATCCACGTAGTGATTGGCAGTCTGAATGAGCTTTTGTGGGGTTGCCCCCATCGTCGAAGCTGCCGCATAGGCAGATCGGTAGCGCGTGGGTTCATCCATCGGCATTTTCTCCAGATTGTGCAAACTTTGCTTGTACTCCAGATAATCAAAGCCATCCAAGTTATTAGCCTCCATGGCTTTCAGCAAAATATTGGTAAACTTGGAACTAGCTTTTCCTGCTGGAATAGAAGTCGAAGGTGGAGTTGATGAAGGAGTAGAAGTATTTGTTTTTTTTGCAGGAGTCGAGGGTGATTTTTTTGAAGGTACAGTTTCGCCAGCATCTTCTTGCATTTTCTTTTTGAACTCTTCATCTTCGACGATAAACCAACTTTTCAAATTTTTTAGCATACTCATAATTTAGTACTAAGTAGATCAGATATCATATTTTTGGATAGGTCAGAAGAAACTTTTTTATTGAGTTTTTAATGAAAATATTAGAGAAAAGAATTAAGAAGCAAGACACAAGAAGTAAGATTTTTTGAAAAACCAATTTCATATTTCTTTTAGTCTGATTTTCTATATCCTTTAATATTGATATCTGATACTTAACTCCTGACACTATAAATAATACGGTAAAAAGTTCAGATGTTGAATCGAAAGATAAATGTTTCGATTAACCTGTTTGGAATTTCTACTAATCCTCGGCAAAATAACAAATTTTCGAGGAAAAGTGGTAATG
>JBCCJE010000109.1:0-10241 GCA_039027925.1 Bacteroidota bacterium | reverse complement strand
TTGAAGAATATGCCGTACCGCTGGCACTCCTACGTGAATGGCTTCTGGAGTATTAAAGCTACCGATATATTGTGCCTCTGGCACTTTTGTATAAAAAAGCTCCAGAGGAGCGAAATATGGGTAGAAAAATTTATGCAGAAAATCATTAGAGTCCCAGCGGGACGGCATATAATAATTAATCTATTTTAAGGAAATTTGAATTAAGACTTGCTAACAAAAAACATATGAGTAAACTTCTTAGATTTATAAAGAAAATGTCGGTAATCGAGATGAAACAATTTCTACAATTTGTTGAATCGCCATTTTTTAATAAAAGGAAAGATGTGAAGATGCTTTTAGATTTTTGGATTTCACATCCAAAAAATACGAAAAAAGAAGTAGCTTTCGAGCATGTTTTTCCCAATAAAAAATTCACTTCAAAGGAATGGAATCTGCTTACTAGTAGATTATTTAAACTTGGAGAAAAGTACTTAGCGGTAAGAGAAATGTTAGATAATCCTGTTCAGCAAAAGACTTTTTCGAGCAAAGGCTTCCGAAAAAAGAAGATGGTATCTCATTACACAACTAATTTTTTGGAGCAAAGAAAACTCCTCCAAAATCAAAAGCTGCGAAACGAAGAATGGTTACAACAATACTTTTACACGGAGCTAGATTACTACGATTACATTGCAAGCCACAATCGAAAACAGCGAACCAATCTTCAAGAAGTTACGGATACTTTGGATGCGTATTACTTAGCCAACAAATTTAAGATTGCCTGCCTAGCCATTGCTCGACAAAATATCAATCAAGAGCAATACGATATTAAGTTACTTCACCACGCCCTTCGAAGCGTAGAAGAAAATAAAACCTTACTCGATGCTCCTGCGGTAAAAGTGTATTATTATTGTTATCAAGCGATTACACAAAGTGCAGACGAACGATGGTTTCCTTTACTCCGGAAAGCCATGCAGGAAAATCAATCGTGCTTTCCTCCTTCCGAACAACGAGATATTTTTATGCTAGCAACGAACTATTGCATCCGCCAACTGAATACCGGGAAGCAAAATTTTATGCGGGAAACTTTTGAATTATACCGAATAAGCCTAGATGCAGGATATTTGTTAGAAGATGGAATCATGCCAGAAAGTACCTTCGGAAATATTGCTACACTCGCTATCAGGCTTCAAGAATTTGAGTGGACGAAACAATTCATTTACGAAAATCAAAAATTTCTAAAACCTGTTTTTCAAGCGCCTTTGTATTACTTTGCGCTGGGAAAACTCTATTACGCAAAAGGGCAGTATCAGGAAAGTTTACAGCATCTGGTTCAGGTACAAACCAAGGCTAGTTTCTTACTCATCGGTACAAAAGTACTTCAACTTAAAATCTATTTTGAGCAAAAAGAACTTGATGCTTTGGATAGTCTATTGGATAGTTTTAGAGTTTATCTCCAACGTCAGAAAGCACTAGGCTACCACAAAAAGAATTATGAATTTTTAGTTTACTATGTGAAAAGACTCCTAGAGTTTCCCGCAAAATCTCCCGAAGAACAATTAGCCTTTAAAAATGAGGTGTTATCCAATACCTCCTTTACGGAAAAGGATTGGGTGCTGGCACAGTTGGAAAATACAGCTAAGAACTTTTAGATGTTGGGCTTTACCAAACGAGCTTATCTTTCCACTTCAAAAAAAAAAATCAAAAAACTTATTTTTTAAACATTTTATATATCTTTGGTGGTGGCAAATTTGATTTGTTATTATTTTTTTATCGAAACGAAACCATAAACTTGACAAGATGTTACTTCCAAAATTGATAGTTAAATCTCGCTATCTTTTCCATCTACCTTTTGTAAAATTTCCATTCAACGAAAGGCTACCCAACATTTTTCTTTTTGATGGCTATTAGTTTACTAATCTTTTACCCCACAAAGTTTAGGTAGAAATGCCTTACTCCTTATTAATATATCAATATTCAGAATGTAAATGTTCCACGAAACTGATCTAAGATAAACATGATTATTAGATGAAATCACTCTTATTTACTTATTTATTAATTTATTAAATCCTCAAAATAATATATGATGAATAAAAGCCTTACAGAATTTCTAGCTATGCTCGTATTCCTCTTAGGATCGAGCTACGCTCATAGCCAAGTCCTTAATCAGACTGCTGACTGGGGCCCTAGTACCACTTGGACATTGTCGGGTACTTATAATCCTACTGCACTTTTTGAAGACCCTACTGCCGTAGCTAATTTTGGTTATGATGATGACGCTGCTGGTAGTGGTTCTACCGACGAAATAGAAGTGACCTCGCCAGTAATTGATCTTACCGCCGCTAGTAACGCGGGCGAAACTTTTCTAAAGGTTGACTTAGATTACGTTTTTAATGAAGTAACCACTGACCTTTTAGAAATTGACTATTTCGATGCTGATGCAGCTACGTGGGTGCTGTGGAGCGACTTACCCGAGAATAGTACAAGTACAAGTGATTACGAATCGTGTATAGGCCAATCTTCCTTTACCACTACAGTTTTAGATATAAGTACATTTACAGCTAACCAACTACAGAATTTCCAATATCGAACTACTTGGAATGGTTCATCTGTTTTTGGTTGGGGATTTTGTCTCGATCCGCCTACAATCACTAGTACACCTTGTCCTAGTCCTTCGGCACTTACAGCTACTAATATCACTACAACTGGAGCCGATTTAGGATGGACGGAGAATGGTACAGCTACGGTGTGGGATATCGAGATTGGACTTACCGGCTTTACTCCTACGGGTACACCTACTAATGCGGGAGTGGCTAATCCTTACACTTATTCTAGCGGAACCGCTAACACTACTTATGATTACTACGTCAGAGCCGATTGCGCTGGGTCTGGCGGCACTGGACAGAGTGATTGGGTGGGGCCATTCACCTTCACTACTTTGTGTGATGTGATAAGCACTTTACCTTACGTAGAAGATTTCGAAACTGCAACGGGAACTCTAAACTGTTGGGAGGTCATTGATAATAATGCAGATGGGGATGCTTGGGAAATATCAACCTTTAATCCGAATTCACCAACACAAACATACTTGATCGTTACTGATTATAACTTTGGTGATAATGACGATTACCTGATATCTCCACAAATTACCTTGACAGGAAACGAGCGATTGAAATTTTCTCAAAGAGTACAAAACACTGGTGAGCCAAATGACTTTGAAGTCTTGTTATCCACCACGGGAACAGATCCCGCAGATTTTTCGAATACAATTTTGGCGAACGCAACTTATAATAATACATCTTACCAAGAGATCGTAGTTGATTTAAGTGCTTATTCGGGCGATGTGTATATTGCATTTCGTGTAGCTCCAGGTGGGTTAGATGGATGGATTTTATATATTGATGATGTCATCGTAGAAGAAATTCCTGCATGTGTTGATCCCACAGCTTTAACGGCAACAAATATCACTACTACTGGAGCTGATTTAGGATGGACGGAGAATGGTACGGCTACGGTATGGGACGTCGAGATTGGACTTACTGGCTTTACTCCTACAGGGACACCTACTAATGCGGGGGTGACAAATCCATATACTTTCAATACGGGAATGGCTAATACCACTTATGATTACTACGTCAGAGCGGATTGTGGGGCTAGTGGAGGTAGTGGAACAAGTACTTGGGTAGGACCATTTACCTTTACGACTTCATGCAATACCATCAGTACTTTGCCTTACGTAGAAGATTTTGAAACTGCAACGGGGACTTTGACTTGTTGGACAGTTAATGATAATAATGCAGATGGACTTGCCTGGGAATTATCAACGTTGAATCCGAACTCACCTACACAAACATATTTAATCGTTACTGACTACAATAATGGAAATAATGATGATTATTTGATATCTCCACAAATTACCCTAACAGGAAATGAGCGGTTAAAATTTTCTCAAAGAGTACAATCTTCTTTTGAGCCAAATGAGTTTGAGGTTTTGTTATCTACAACGGGAACAGATCCCGCAGATTTTTCCAACACAATTTTAGCTAATGCATCTTACAATAATGAAACGTATCAAGAAATAACCGTTGACCTAAGTGCTTATTCGGGTAATGTATATATCGCATTCCGTGTACCACCAGCCGGACCAGATGGATGGATACTGTATATTGATGATGTGATCGTAGAGGAAATTCCTGCCTGTTTAGTCCCTTCGGCCTTGACGGCAACAAATATTACTACTACTGGAGCAGATTTAGGATGGACGGAAAATGGCACGGCTACAGTATGGGACGTCGAGATTGGACTTACTGGCTTTACTCCCACAGGTACACCTACCAATGCAGGAGTCACAAATCCATATACTTTCAATACTGGAATGGCGAATACTACTTATGATTACTACGTGAGAGCGGATTGTGGAGTGAATGGAACAAGTACTTGGGCTGGACCATTTACCTTTACTACCTTATGTAATGCAATAAGCACCTTCCCTTACGTAGAAGATTTTGAAACTGCAACGGGGACATTTACTTGTTGGACAGTCAATAATAATAATGCAGACGGTGATGCTTGGCAGTTAGTGACTTCAAGTAATGCTAACTCGCCCTCACAAGTATATATAATCAATACTGATGGGAATGGTGGTAACAATGATGATTATTTGATATCTCCACAATTAACTCTGACGGGAAATGAACAATTGAGATTTTCTCAAAGAGTATTATCTTCTTTTGAGCCAAATGACTTTGAAGTCTTGTTATCTACAACGGGAACAGATCCCGCAGATTTTTCTAATACAATTTTGGCCAATGCATCTTATAATAATGAAACGTACCAAGAATTTACCATCAATCTAAGTGCCTATTCGGGCAATGTATATATTGCATTTCATGTACCTCCGGGCGGCTTAGATGGATGGGTTCTGTACATTGATGATGTAGTGGTTGAAGTGCTTCCTGCTTGTGGTGATCCAGTAGGATTGAATGCAACTAATATTACGGGTTCTTCTTTTGACCTGAATTGGATGGCATTCAATGGAGAAACTACCTTCGATATTTACTATGACATCAATCCTGCGCCTGTGCCTGATCCATCCACGACACCCACAGTAGATGACGTGATGGCTACAACTTTTAATGTCTCGGGTCTGATGGCAGGTAATTCTTATGACGCTTACGTAAGAGCAGACTGTAGTGCAACTGGTAACGGTGAAAGTGGTTGGACTGGACCGATTACGGTATATATTCCTAATCCGAATGAGGGATGTGGCACAGCAACCAATCTTCCGGTAGAGGTAGATTGTAGTACTGCAACTCCTACTGCCTTGGATTGGGCTAACGCTAGCGTAGATTTGGGGCCAGTAGCTTCGTGTGATCAGACAACTGGTAACTACGGATTCTGGTACTCTTTTGTAGCACCAGCTTCTAGTAATGTTAATATATATGATGACGGAACTACTGGATTTGAAGCCGCAGTTTTTGATGCTTGTGGCGGTAATGAACTTCTTTGCTCTAGTTCATCTGCTGGTGGACAGGTACGTAGTGTATTAGGATTAACTGCGGGTAGTACTTATTATTTAGTAGTCTGGAGAGATGGACTAAGTACTGCAACTACCACTATCTGCATCGAAGCGGGACCAGTTTGTCTTGATCCCTCTGGGCTTTCAGCTTTTAACGAAACAACCAATGGTGCTGATTTAACTTGGACTGAAAATGGGCCAGGTGTATCTTCGGACTTAGAGATTGGAGTTACAGGTTTCACTCCAACAGGTACTCCAACGGAGACTGGTGTGACCTCCAATCCTTACACTTGGACAGGAGGTACGTCCGCAACGACGTACGATTTTTACGTCAGAACAAATTGTGGTGTCGAAGGAACATCCAACTGGGTAGGTCCCTTTACCTTTACCACACTGTGTGCGACATTTCTACCAGATTATTGTGAAGAGTTTACAGCCGCAGCTACTCCTACTTGCTGGGAAGAAGCAGAAGGCGGTGATCTTTCTACGGGGCCAACCAGTACACCAACGGCAGGATGGGCTTTTGCTGAAGGCGTAGTTCGATTTAACTTGTGGAATACGGGAGATTTTGACTGGCTATTGACTCCAGAGTTTGGAATAGTAGGAGATCTTTTGGAATTAAAATTTGACGTTTCTGTTACGGACTTTGACACAGGTGGTCCAAGTAATATGGGATCTGATGATGTTGTTACATTAGTGGCTTCCACCGATGGAGGTGCTACGTGGACTACCGTACAAAGTTGGGCCGCTGGCTCAAGCCCTTCCAATACAGGAGATGCGATTACCATTCCGTTATTAATATATTCAGGAGCGGCTGTTAAATTCGCTTTCGTCGCCGATGAGGGAACAACAGACGATCCCGAAGATTATTACTTCAATATTGACAATTTCTGTGTAGAAACTTGCCCAGCATTAACCTACTATCCTGACTCTGATATGGACGGATTCGGAGATGCCAATGATCCAGGAACTATGTTCTGCCCAGGAAATGTACCTCCAGGTTTTACAACTGATAACTCGGATTGTGATGACTCCAATAGTACGACCGAGCTACGGGTGGATGATAATCCAATAGTACCTGACGTATATGCCTTCCATAGTGTCTTATCTTTAGGTAAAGTTGCTATGGGAACATTTATGACCGACAGGGTAACCTTTAGAGGAGATTACGAAGTAGTAATGGAACCCGGCTTCCAAGCTGAGGAAGGAAGTGACTTTATAGCCGAAATCAATACTGGCGGTTGTGCTCCTGTTCCTTTAAGCGAAGAGGAGGTGCTAACCGAAGAGTTAGAAGTAGTTCCAACTGTTGATATCGCTGAAGACCAATTCCGTATTTATCCTAATCCACTTCAAGACGAAACCGTCTTTGAATATACATTAGGAGAGGCATCAGTAGTGAATATCATGATCGTAGATGCACAAGGGAAAGTAGTGGCACGTCCGCTGGATAGCCAATATGCCGAAAAAGGCGTATATACTTTGAACTACAATGCAACTCATCTGGGAGATGGTATTTATACTATCTTGTTCAACACGCAAACTAGTAACAAGTCACAACGTATGGTGATTATTAGAAATTAATCTAATGGAATAAAATAAAGTTGGGAGACTGTCCTCAGAGGATAGTCTCCCTTTTTTTTTGCTATTTTAAAATGATTTGTCAAAAGTGAAAGTAGGTCTTGACATAGGCTTTATTAAAAAGATCAACCTTAGCTCAGCTAGAATCAAGAATTAAAGCAGAAACTTAGATATAGCATTTATAACAATACACACACAATTCAACAAATAGCATTAGGAAACTATCAGTATATCATCCTACTTCAGCACACAAATAATCTTTAAGTCCACCGTCTTACCTACCATAAAGCCACCACTTGGCCCCACTTTGTAGTCTTTTCTTTTCAGGGAAAGTGTACCATTGAAGGTATTATCAGAAAAGGTAAATGGAATGCTTACCTCCTTGGAGATTCCTCGCATACTCAATGTTCCCGTAGTAATATAACCCTCTGAGGTTTTGGTAATAGAATTGGATTGAAAACAAATAGTAGGATGGCTTTCCACGTAGAAAAAATCCTCTTTGCGAAGATGATCATCTCTCTTTCGATTATCAGTGTCCACCGATTCGGCATTGATGCAAACATCGAATTTGGAATTATCCAAATTGTTCGCATCGAACTCCACCATCCCGTTCATACCACCAAATGAACCTTTGACGGTATTGAGTCCCATGTTGGATATTTCAAAGGTGATTTTGGAGGCTTCGGTATCAATGGATTGAGCAAAATTAGTTTGGAGTGCAAACAACAATATTGCGAAAAAAATTAATCGTTTCATTACCTTTTTGCTTTTCTAATTAAATAAAAGTAGTTCGTATAATTATGGGATAGGCGTACTATGGATAACTTAAAAAAAGATGAATTGTTTTCTGTTGAATTATTGATTTTTTTGTCAAAAAAAAACTCCTTGCTATTAGCAATCCATCACTTTGAACTTGCACCTGTATCCTTTATCCTAGCATACTTCCCGTAGTACCAATATTCGGGTGAAAGATTTAGATCGTGTCCTTCGTAGTAGCCGTAGCCAATAATTTCGTAATACTCGTCGGTAACAGTCTCTTGGAAGTATTCTATTTTTTGGGGCTTTTCCTGCCGACTTTGCCATACGATGGTACTATCATTTTGTGTACTGCCTTCGTGGATGATAGTCTCGTCGGGTTTTCTGACTACACACCACATCTTTCCGTTTTGGACTTTATTAACCCCCTCGCTGGCTACCGTTTTCTTTTCATCGGGATAGTGATCGCTGATACGCACCTTTTGAAAATAAGGCGTCGTGGATTCGTAAGTTTGATCTACTTGAATTGTATTACTCAAAGTAAGTTCGGGTCTGGTGACGTAATCTTTCTTTAAGTTTTTTAAATCATAATTAGACTTTGGCGACGGATTTGGATCTTTCATCACCATAAATTCGCCTTTCCATTTTCCATCTAATTTTTTATAAACGTCGGCAAACTTTTCGTCCTCGGCGCTTACTGGTGGAATATCGTCAATGTTATTAATCGAAATTTGTTTTTGACAATTCCATAGTATGGTTACAAAAACTAAACTTAACAATAGAATTACATTTTTAAAATTCGTCATTTTTTATAATTATTTGGTGGAGTAAAACCTTCTAAGGTGGCATTGTCGCCCGACAATTTACATTTTTTCAGTTTTTTACTTCCATCCAAATCGTCCAAGCGAATTAATTTATTTCTCGCTGTCCAAAGTCCTGACTTTGGCTTTTGTTCTATAAAATAAATTTTGTTAGCTTCGAGTTGGATGGGTAGTTCGTAAATGTTCTCTGCCCGTCCGATAAAAATGTGTTTGCCTGGTTCCGCAAAGGTATAAACAAATTTTTTTCCGTAGGTGAAGCCTATCTCATTGCCGTCCAACTCTACTGCAAATTTCATAGCTGTACCTATTCGGGAGGGACGCAGAATGTACACCAATGCTTTTCCTTCGGGAGGGGTAAGTGTACTCAAAGCCATATCTCCCGTGATGGAAGTAGTGGTACCGGGTAGCTTGGCAGTAGTGCCACAACTCATTAGGATACCCATAAAGCCAACGAGCAACCCCCAAGGAACAAAACGTAAAGTTTTCATAATTGACTTATTTTATTTTAAAACTTAAACAAATAGCAGGTACACGGTACGCCATACCGAGTTTGAAGCGGAATGAATTTTTGCTACTGCCAATGCGCTCCAAGAGTGCGGAGTCATCGTAGATTCTTTTGTACTTTTTTTTGAAACTACCTGCCAACAATCCAATGGCACCTCCTATCACTCCTCCACCGCCAATTAGAAATACCTTATTTCTCCTTGATGCAGTTATATTGTTAGAAAGATCATTTCGCTCGTACAGGTAGAGTACAAACGCCGAAGTGAGCAAGCCCGTAGCGGTAGATATTTTGCACCATTGCCAAGCTTCACTACCTGCTTGTTCTTCAATACGGAGGACTTGATGTTGCTCAATTTGGATGGGTACTTTTTGATTGTTCCGGTAAATAAAATGATTATCGCTCTCAGTGATACTCCTGAATTTGATTTCGTATCCATCTACGGTATAGAGCCTGCCTTTTTTTGCTGACAAATTAGTTTTCGTTTGCGAAAAAGTCGAGGAAGCAAAACCGAAGAAAAGCAAAAATAAAGTCAAGTGGATAGGAATTAGTTGTGATTTCATTTTGAATGAGTTTTAGTTACAATAATTTTTACCACAAAATTTGCGGTGTTTCGAGAATCTTCGTAGCCTCTTTTTGAGCTTGAGAAATGGTTTTATAACAATTAATTTACATTTTTCAAAAAATTAAAAAAGCTGCTTGCTTACCATTTATCTTTTGCTTCTTGTGTCGTAATTTCCTTTGTCAAACGGAAAGTTGATAGGGTTATTTTTTGAAATAAAATTTTTAGCACCTTTCTTTGAGATAAGAATTTGGAGAGATACTGACTTCCTTTTTTTCAAGATACAATCCGAATGACTCCCAAATAATTTTCTACTTTTGCGCAAGCTTTGGGCGGTAGCGTTTTCTAAAAATGAAAGCGTTAAGAATGAGATATAATTGAATTCACTTAGGAATGGTGCATTAATAAATTTACATTTTATGCGTAGTTATTTTTTCTTTATGCAAGGCGAAAAACGTAGGCGATGCGGGGCATCGGCGTCCCGAGTACTCGGGATCAACGCAGCAGAAAGGAAAAAGAACAAGTAGA
>JBCCJE010000108.1:0-10306 GCA_039027925.1 Bacteroidota bacterium | reverse complement strand
GGAGGACGTAGCACTCTTGTTTTGTAGGCCACAATTTGAATTGGTGCCAAGCATATTCTTAGGTCAGCAGCCTCTCAGCTTTCAGTACAACTGTCTACTCACACAGTAGCTATCAATGATGCAAAAATTAGCATGATTTACTTCTTCAAGTCAGCAATAAAACAGTCTCAGTAGTGAAAAAGTGGCCTACAAAAGCAGGAGTGTAGCGTCCTTCTATTTTAGTAGTCCTTGCAAAAAGCACTGGTACAATGTGAAATTTTTTCTCTGCAAGGTTTGGGAAAATTAACCAACACGATCAATACCGTTAGGAAATATTTGAATCCTGATCTAGTGGTGGAAGGGATTCTATTATCCATGTACGACAAAAGATTGCGACTAGCCAACCAAGTGGTGGAAGAAGTAAAAGAAGCCTTCGGGGATAAAGTGTATAACACGATTATCCACAGAAATTCAAAAATTGGGGAGGCTCCAAGTCTGCATACGCCCGTCATTCTCTACGACGCTGCTAGCCGTGGCAGTATTAATTTTTTAAACTTAGCTAAAGAATTTTTGGTGAAAAATGGAGATACGATTCAGTTGTCGAAGGCAAGCTAGTTAAGTTTTTTTTGTAAAGACTAAGCATCAGGATTATTGAAAAGGGTAACTGTTGCTAAACTCAAAAGTGAAAGAAAGTAAAAACAAAATCATGTCAGGGTCTAAAAAAAATATAAGAAAAAAAGGGTTATCTAATTTGAGAAATACCTTGGGAGGCATCAAGGATAGCTTAGATCAAAATACTTCTAACAAGGTACTTCCGTCGGAGGATACCGTTCGTAATTTTGCTGATGTTCCCATTCATCAAATCGAAAGAAATCCCGATCAACCCCGAAATTATTTTGATGAAAACGAATTAAAAGAACTGGGGAAATCCATCAAGATTCACGGATTGATTCAGCCCATTACGGTAAGAAGACTAGCCGAAGGGCAGTACCAACTTATCTCCGGCGAAAGAAGATTGAGAGCATCTAAGGAGGTGGGACTAAAAGAAATCCCCGCTTACATCCGAGTAGCCAACGATGCGGAAATGATGGAAATGGCATTGGTAGAAAATATTCATCGCGCTGATCTGAATCCCATAGAAATTGCGATCACTTACTCCCGGCTAAAAAAAGAGTTCAACATGACGGATGCCCAACTCGCCGAACGGGTAGAAAGTAGCCGAAGTTCAGTTACCAATTTTATGCGCCTGCTAGAACTACCCACCGAAATCCAACTAGGACTAAAAGAAAGAAAAATTTCGATGGGCCACGGGCGGGCACTCCTCGGGGTGGATGACCACGCAGGAAGAATTGCGCTCTACAATTCCGTTATCGAAGAAGGCTTATCCGTCAGAGCACTAGAAAATATCATCAAAAAATCGAAGGAATCGCAAGCACCAAAGCAAGCACCAAAGTCGAAGCTACCCCATGAATATTTTGACATTCAAGATCGGCTAACCAAATCTTGGGGATCGAAGGTTTTACTAAAAAGAGATCCTAAGACGGGAGAAGGAAGTGTGAGTATCCCATTTATGAATGACGAAGATTTGAATCGGCTTTTAGATTTAATCGAAGAGTAATCACCCACCACTCAATCCACAAATTTCCACGCCAACCCAAAGCTGAACCGATTGTCCTGAATAGGGTAGGAGGCAACTTGGTAGAGATGTTCATCGGCAGGAATGTCGCCGATGAGATTGCCAAAGAACCTAGTCATGTTTTCCATTTTGATGTAAAATCGAAATTGCTTGACCTTGATGCTGGCATAAAAATCAAAGGCAGGAAAAAAGTCAATGCGCTGCGTATTTTGTAAATGAAACTGTCCCACCAACGGATTATAGCTATTCGCAAAGTAACTGTTATTTATCCTGATGTCCGTGCCCAACCGAATCTCGAGGGCGCGCTTGAACCATCTCCCTTGGTAGTAAATACTGTGTTTTGAAAAAATATCGGGTAGGCGCAATACCTCGTTGGTCGTCTGTTGGAAGGTTACTACGTTATCAAAATAAATTTTCTTAAACCTAAAGTTTTGTTCCAAGATTAATTGGAAAATACTCGTCGGTGCGCCCTCTTGTTGTGGTGTAGCTAGGGTATCGAAGTAGATGAAATTATTCAACAAATGGTAAGCTCCCGTAGCCTTAAAACCAACTTTGGGATAGCCGTAGGCAGCACTCAGGCTGGTCTCCAAAGTGGGGCCAAAATCATTGGTCCAAGCATTTCTTTGGGAAATGTAAAAGCGTTGTTGTAAAATCGTAGGGGAGTAGAGTTGGTTCACCCCCGTGAGTTGGAGTTGTCCTAGTTTTTTCAAATCAAAAAATAAATCGCCACTAATCCGGTAATCGCCAGCATTGTCCCAAATGCCGAGGTGGGCGTAGGTTTCTACCTTTAGTCTTTCGTTGGGCACAAAATTCCATCTCCCAGTTATAAATAAATTATTGACCGTCGAATCGGCTGCCTCTTCCTCTATCCAATGAAAAGCGTGTCGGATACCTACTTCCAAAAAATCATTTTGGGATTGAGGATTGTACCTCGATTTTCGTTGTGGTTTAAAGGTACTGACGGCGAGGGTATTTTCTATTTTCCTAAATTCGATAAAGTGGCGTAGCCCCCGCGTGTCCACCAAAAAATCTCCCCAGTAGGCAGAATCAGCCACGGGCGCAGTATCCGAAAATTTGTACGTTCCTCGGTTGTAAGCAAATCTGTGAGAAAAAGTATAGGATCTTCCTTCTTGCGTGATGGGTGTCAAGGGATCGGGCGGTAGGAGGATTCCGGGCGGTATTTCTCCCAGAGCGGGCGGGCGGCGGTTGGGTAGTGAATCTCTTCCGAGATTTGGTATCGTATCGGTTAGCCCATTTTGGGTGGAGTCCGTCGGAAGGTTCTGTGTCGTATCAATGGAAATATTTTGGGTGGAATCTATCGGAACATTTTGGATAGTATCCGTGGAGATTTTTGGAATGGAATCCGCGGGAATATTTGGAATGGAATCGTTTAAAATATTTTGAGTAGAATCCATTGGAGTATTTTGGATGTCCACTAGCGTAGGCGGAATGCTGTCGTTAGGATTCGTTGCCAAGGAGTCCTTGGGAAGATTGTTTAAAGAATCCAGCCGCGCCGCCTGAATTTTAGCTTGGATTTCAGCAGCTTTTTTTCTTTCCCTTTCGGCGGCTTTTCTTTGCTTGGTGGCTTTCCATTGTTTGGGGTTAAAAATATAGTATTGCGTGTAGGTGATTTCTTGTTCCGAGTGTCGGGTAGTGGCATTGTTGAGGTTGACGGGGATTGCCAAATTGGTCGCAAAACCATCTTCTTGATTCAAGAAGAAGCTATCCGATTGGATGCCGCCGTTGTCTTCTTGCTGATGAATATTGTTGGAAAAAGCAAAAAATCCCTGATACGTATTAGTATTGTTTTTGAAAGCCATCCCCCCAGCGATAGCCGTATGTCTAGCTCTTTGATTTTGAAAAAAATATCCGATGGGATCATTCGTCCCGAACTGGCTGATGCGATGATAGTCGAGGGAGACGTTGATATTTTTTGCAAAATTTCTACTGAACTTAGCTTTCAACTGAATATCATCCTGTGAGCCACCCTGCGAGAAAAAGAAATCGGAATAGGCGGTTTTCAAATTATAAAATCTAAGATCATCCACTTTGATTTTGTACAAATCGTACTGATGCAATCCCACATCAAAACCTCTTCTTAGCTTGGGGGTATAAACCAATTCTTGCAGAGGACTCCCGATGTAGCCCAGCGCACCGTAGTCAAACTTTCTATTGCGAGCAGGATCGAATTGGTGAAAATAATTACTCAGTACCGTATCTTGATAGGGGTATTCTTGGTTGGGATTTTCGATGAAGTAATAAAAAATAAGTAAAGAATCTTTGGAGTATTTTCTGACTTGTTTTTGGGTAGAAGCTCCACCACCACCACCAAGCGTAGAACCACCGCCACCGCCAGGAAAGCGCTGTGCAAAAGTATTGTTAGAAAACCACAACAGTACGAACAGTACAAAAAATAATCTCATAGACTGGATACTACGCAGCCTATGAGATGCTATATTAAATTGTGGGATACCATTCATCGTATTTCTTCTTCGTGGTTCACGATTCTTTTTGAAACGACGAAATTAGAAATATAATGTCAAATAATCTTAATTTTTCTGGATCAACAACTTTTGGTTAACACTCCAACTTTCATTCGAAATTTTTACAAAATAAACGCCGCTCTTGACCGCAGTTGGAAGTGAAAAATTCCAAGTGTTAGTCCCTTCCTGTATTTCCCATTTTCCTAGTGACTGAACAGTACGCCCCGTCAAGTCTATCAATTCGACGGAAGTCTCCGCAAGATTTTCGGCGGCTTGAAACTCAATATGCACCACGTCGGTAGCGGGTTGTGGAAAAACCTTTACACTGTTCAAGAGCGTTTTAGGATCAGCGGTACTCGTGATATTTTCGCACTCGTGGGCACTCACCGCCTCTATCACAAACAATCCATTTTGCATATCAGATACTAAAATATTTCCCGAAGGGAGAAAAGGATACACGCCCCACGCCCCTTCGTAGTCCGTGGTGTTCATTTCTGTAGAGGTATCGTAGAAGAAAATTCTCTGAGGATTTAGCGGATTACTGATGTCATACACCTGCAGCCCTTCGTAGTAGTACGATACGTAAAGCAGGTCGCACCTCACGATGAGGTTGTGAGGAATGGTTGTCAGGGTTTGGGCTGCGTTGAAGGTTTGCTCCACCGACATATCATCAAAATCAGAAACATCCACAACCTTCAAGTCCGTATTCCAAGTTTCGTCAGCCATATAATAATAATCTTCATCTAAGTCTAACCAACCAGAATGATTATAGCCTTGCTGCGGATAGGTGGTCATGGATCCCAAGATGATAGGATTATCTATATCCGAAAAATCCACCACGAAGAAGCCATCATCTCCGCAGTTGGCGTAAGCTATGTTATTTTTCACATACACATCGTGCACGTAGGGAATTTCATTATAGTCCCTGAGCAAAACTGGATTGGTTGGGTCTTGAATATCAATGATTTGTAGGTTGATAAATCCGGGTGTCCCCGTGCGCCTTGCTCCACAGCTATACAATCTGGCGTGAGTAGAGTCAATAAAAATATTATGTGCACGGTTCAGAATTTCGTCAGAATCATACACAACGGAAGTACTGTTGGGCAGGTCAGAAATATCAATCACCTGCAAAGTAGAGGTATTGCCTTCGTCCGCTACTGCGAATAAGTAATTATTAAAATCGTGAAAATCTCGATGTACGATGCCTATGCCCTGCGAGCCACCCGCTACGAAGGCACTATTGATTTCGGTAGGATTGGTAGGGGCAGTCACGTCTATAAAATGAGTACCCTCCGTAGAACCAATGATGCCAATTTCGCTGCCATTGACGGCGACTCCCCAAACTTCATTGAAGGGATTACCAAAAAAAACGGTCGCAGGAATCGAGGGATCTGTCCAAGTACCTAGTAGGTTAGCTTCTATTGGCTGGGCTAATACCGTAAAACTCAGGCAACAAAAAAGGTAGGGTAAAAGTCTTTTCATTTGTTAATATTTTTTCAGTTTGGAAAATAGGTTTTATTCATCACTAGGCAAGAGCGCCGGACTCATGCCCATGTTGGAAAATCCTCCATCGTGATACAAATTTTGCATGGTGACGTATTTTGTCAAATCCGAAAACATCGTCACGCAATAGTCCGCACACGCTTCGGCGGGCGCATTGCCGAGAGGCGACATTTTATCGGCATACTCAAAAAATTCCTTGAAGCCTTTGACGCCACTTCCCGCCGTGGTCATAGTTGGGGATTGAGAAATGGTATTGACCCGAATGTGTTTTTTCACGCCGTAGTGGTAGCCAAAACTTCTGGCAAAAGATTCTAGCAACGCCTTAGACTCCGCCATTTCGCTGTAGTCGGGAAAGGTACGTTGGGCGGCAATGTACGTCAAGGCGAGGATACTTCCCCAGTCGTTGACGGCATCCAACTCCATCGCCTTTTGCATGACTTTATGAAAGGAGATCGCCGAAATATCAAAAGTCTTTAACATCCAATCGTACTTGATATTGGTATAATCTCTTTTCTTTCTCACATTGAGCGACATACCGATCGAATGTAAAATAAAGTCCAATTTCCCATCCAAGATTTCCATGGATTTGGTAATGAGGTTTTCCAAATCTTCCTCACTCGTAGCATCTGCAGGAATGATTTCAGCGTTGAGTTTTTCTCCCAACGCATTAATTTTTCCGAAGCGTAAGGCCACGGGGGCATTGGTCAAAGTAATTTGTGCGCCTTGCTCCACACATTTTTCGGCTACCTTCCAAGCGATACTTTGCTCATCGAGTGCACCGAAGATGATTCCTTTTTTTCCTGCTAGTAAGTTGTTTGACATAGGTTCTTGTTTTTTTATTTACAATTCTTCAATTATGGATTTTCCCTTTCCTGCTTTTCCGCTCGTCCATTCCCAAGATTCGTGTAATCGTATTTTTCCGTTGGGTAAAATTTCTGGTACCGAACTACATTTTCCAGTCTTGAAAGTACCGTCTTTACTAAGGTGCTGATAGCGCATTTCGATTTTTCCATCTTGATCTACGGTGCCGATAATATTTCCTAACAATATACTTCTGCCTTCGTAAGTTGCCCAAAGTATATTTTCTTTTTGAAAATATTTAAAAATAGTTTCGGAAGAGACTTCTCCGTCTCCGCTGTTTTCTACGGATGTAAAAGTTTTGTTATGATACATCAAAATTCTAACAATTCTTTTGCATTTTTAATCGCCGACTCCGACGGAGGACTTCCGCTCAGCATCGTCGCAATGGCGCGTACCCTTTCGTCGGGCGAAAGTAGCCTTACGTTAGTGACTGTTTTTCCTTCTTTTACTTTTTTGAAAACAAAATAATGTTGATCTGCTTTGACGGCCACCTGCGGAGAGTGGGTGATGCTGACCACTTGGTGCTGCTCGGCTAGGTCGTGTAAAATAGTACCCATTTTCAGCGCAGTATCTCCGGAAATCCCCGTATCAATTTCATCAAAAATCAAAGTCGGTAGAGGAATCGAACTCGCCACTAAGGATTTGGTAGCAAGGGTTAGCCGCGATAGTTCACCCCCCGAGGCAATGCCTTTGATGGGTAAAAACTGACTGCCCTTGTTGGGCGCAAAAAGAAAATTGATGTCGTCTAGCCCCGTGGGAGAAAGTTCATCCAAGGGAGAAATATCTACCCTGAGCAAGGCGTGTTGCATACCCAACAATACGAGTAGCTTTTGCACTTTTTTCTCAAAACTACCGATGACTGCTTTTCTTTTTTTAGAAAGCTGCTGCGCCAGTTTTGTGCAAGTCACTTCGTACTTAGCAATGTTACGCTCCGTTTTTTCTATTTCGCTAGACAGATCAGCAAATGCGCCAACTCGGTTTTGCAGACTTTCCTGAATTTCTAACAATTCTTCTACAGTTTTGGCGTGATGCTTATTTTGTAGTTTGTAAATGAGATCGAGCCGCGATTGGATTTCTTGGATGCGTTCGCCGTCGTACTCGGTGTCCTCCGCTATTTGCTCAAATTCGGAAGCGACATCTTGGATTTCGAGCGTTGCCCCGTCGAATCGCTCCATGACTTTGGACAGGTCAGGATGTAATTTTCGCAGGGCACTCAGAGAAATACTCAAGGCTTCCAATTGAGAAATGATGGAATTTTCACTTTCGCTCAACGCTCTGAAAGCACCCCCCAAAGTACGCTTGATGTCCTCTGCGCTGTTCAGTTGTGTGATCTCCGCTTCCATTTTTTCTAGTTCGCCTTTTACTAGTTCGGCTTCGTTAAATTCATTTAATTGAAAATGGAGAAAGTCACTTTCTTTGGAGGCTTCCTTACTTTGGTGCAGCAAATCCTCTAGTCGTCGTTTGGAGGCAGCGTACTGTTTGAAGTTACTTTGATATTTTTCTAGGAGGTCGGAGTTGTTGGCGAGGGCGTCAATCATCCGCAATTGGAAGGAAACATTATGAATATCCAAGGTATCGAATTGCTGATGCAGATCAATCAACGAGCCACTCAATTGTTGCAGCATTTTGAGGTTGACGGGCGTATCGTTGATAAAGGCGCGGGATTTTCCCCGTGGTGTCAGTTCCCTTCTTACGATCACCTCATCGTCGTAGTCAATTTCGTGGTGCTCAAAAAAAGTTTTGACCTTGTATTTTTTCACCTCAAAATAAGCCTCGATGACACATTTTCTTTCTTGGTCATAAAGAGACTTGGTATCTGCCCGATTTCCCATAATCAAACCAAGTGCACCGAGGAGGATGGATTTACCTGCACCAGTTTCTCCCGTGATAATGGTAAGGCCATCAGAAAAATTAATTTCTAATTCGTCAATGATGGCGTAATTTCTAATGAGGAGTTTTTGAATCATTGTGTCGTGTTAGAGATGGACGGAATGTGTGGCATCTCCTGCTGAATTTTGCTGCGCAAATTTAATTAATTGTTTGGGAAAAAAGGAAGGCACAGCACTTACAAAAAGTTGTGGAGTGATACAGGCATTAACCTTGGGATACAAACCTCTTTCACTTGGAGGACGACTTGTTAAAAATGTAACGATGATTTTCCAAACGCCTTTCTGATTATTCCGAACGCTCGTATTTAATTGCCCCACCCACAATGGTCATCACTACCTCCGCATCCATGATTTCTTCATCCTTACAAGTTCTGAGGTCTTTAGTCAAAACCACCACATCCGCCAACTTTCCTACCTCCAGCGAACCCTTATCCTTTTCCTCAAAACCAGCGTAAGCATTGCCCAACGTGTAAGAATGTAACGCTTCCTCCCGTGTCATTTTTTGTTCGGTAAAAAATTCAAAACCTGTATCCGCTCGCTTCCGAGTGACCGAAGCGTAGAAACTTTCGATGGGGTCCACATCTTCTACCGGGGCATCCGTTCCGTTGGCAATGATGACGCCCGCATCCAATAATGATCTCCACGGATAAGCTCCTTCCCGTGCTCTTCTTTCTCCCAAGCGAGCCACAACGAAAGGGGCATCGGAAGTACAATGAATCCCCTGCATGGAGGCGATGATACCCAATTCTCTAAATCGTGGAATATCGTCGGGGTGCAGATGTTGGGCATGTTCTATTCGCCATCGCCAGTCTTTTTCGGGATCAGATTGAATCATATTTTCAAAAATATTGATGACTTCTCGATTGGCTCGATCTCCAATGGCGTGTACGCATAATTGCATATCCGCATCGGCAGCGAGTTTGGCGATGTTGGTCACTTCCTCGATGGTGGTGGTATTTTGTCCCAAAAAATTAGGCTTGTCTCGGTAGGCAGCTAGCAGCCACGCCCCGTAGCTACCGAGCGCACCGTCCACTTCTGATTTGATCGCTCTACAAGTGAAAAAATGATTCCCCGCATCAAGGATGGGAAATTGTCCTAAATTTCCCTTCATCCGTTCGTGAGAATGTCGGAGCATCACCCACAGGCGATGGTTCAATTTGCCTTCCTCTGCCATTTTTTGGTAGCGATCAATCTCCTCGTAGGAGGAGCCCGCATCCTGAAAACTCGTGATACCTTTTTGCAGGCATTCCTCCTGCGCAAGGTCAATAGCCTGATACCATTGGTTTTTTAAATCTTCTTCGGAGAGCGTCTTTTTGTAGGTCTCAAAGGCCCCGTAAACCAGTTTCATCGCTCGCTCCTCAAACATTCCGATAGCTTCGCCGCTGCCGTCTCGTACTATTTCGCCACCATTTGGATTGGGTGTTTCGGCGTTGATGCCCGCAATCTCCATGGCTTTTTTATTGGCAAAAACACCGTGGCCCGAAGCGTGTCGGAGCAAGACTGGATTGTCGGGCGAGACGGCACTCAAAGCATCGTGGTAAGGATAGCCGTGGACGCTGCGTTCGAGTACTTCGTTCCATTTTTCTTGGTGCCAGCCTCTGCCTTCGATCCATTCGCCGGGTTGGGCGGTCTTTGCTTTTTCGGCGACCATCGCTACGATTTCGTTCCAGTTTTTGGTTTTTAAAAAATTCAGATTCATCAGGCTTTTTCCGAGATTTGAAAAATGACCATGCCCTTCGATAAACCCCGGCATCGCAAAATTTCCCCGCAAATCAATCATCTTAGTCATCTCACTTTTGAGGGCTTTCACCGCTTCGGTGGTGCCTACCAGCAGTATCCGATCTCCATTGAAGGCAACTGCTTCGGCGGATGGGTTGGCCTGATCCATGGTAGCCACAGCACCATTGTACAGGATCATGGTCGCTTTTTCTTTGGGCTGGCAACTAGGAAGGAAT
>JBCCJE010000107.1:0-10325 GCA_039027925.1 Bacteroidota bacterium | reverse complement strand
TTGGGATCAATAGTTTACAGATGATTTTTCATGGAGTGTTGCAAAATAAACTAACTTTACAATATTTACCAAATTGATAATTATTAAGTCCTTATTTAAAAAATAAATATGACTATCCAACAATTACAATACGTAGTAGCCCTTGATACCCACCGTCATTTTGTGAAAGCAGCGAAGAGCCGTCACGTGGCACAACCCACACTTACGCTACAAGTAAAAAAATTAGAAGATGAAATTGGGCTAGTTCTTTTTGATAGGAGTAGTAAGCCCTTGGTACCTACTCCATTGGGGAAAATATTTATTGAAAAAACTAGAACTATCCTGAACGAGATAGCTGAACTCAAGGAAACTGTCAATACGAACAGAGAAAATATAGAAGGTGAATTTAGGATTGGAATGATTCCTACTTTGCTACCGAATTTGCTGCCGCTATTCATTACTGACTTTATTCAAAATCATCCAAAGACGAAATTGATTATTGATGAATTGCAGAGTGAAAAAATCATTGAATTATTACTGCAAAAAGAATTGGACATTGGCATCTTAGCTACTCCGCTCAACGAACGCCATATTCGAGAAGTCCCTTTGTTTTACGAGCCATTTATGGTTTATACTAATCAGAAAGATGAGGCACTCATCAAAAAACAAGTACTCAACCGACAGCTAAGACCAGAAGGCCTGTGGCTTTTGCAAAAAGGGCATTGCTTCAGGAATCATACATTGAATGTTTGCCAATTTGATGCTTCCAAACAACATAAAAATATTGCACTCGAAGGAGGGAGTATTGCCACCTTAAAGAAAATGGTGCAAACTATCTCGGGCTATACTCTTATCCCCGAACTAGCTTATGATGAGAAAACAGATGCGCCCTACGTCATTCCATTCAGCAAACCCCAACCCGTTCGAGAGATCAGCATCGTCACGCACAAGCATTTCTTTAAGGAAAAATTAATCATCGAACTAAGAAAATCTATCTTAAAAAATACGCCTGATCATTTTAAAAAAAATACTAGGTATAAGACTATTACGTGGAGGTAGATGGTTTTGAACACTTAGCAAATTAACCGTCTGAAACCTATCAATTTTTGATTAATATGGAATTGAACAAACTTTCTCTTATTCTAACCTCATCAAACTTAAGAATTCTAATTACTGAAGGAAGTCCGTTATAAATAATTTGGTTAAGGTAAGGATTAAAGACTTTTCTTAGAAGTTTGCCGTCCTTTTGGATATACCATGTAAAGTTTAATTGCTTAGGATATCGTTGGTAAAATTCTAATTCAAAATCTGGATAAATAAGTTTTAAATGAAAACGAGAAAGATAAGAAGAGACGGTATAAAAAACATTTAAATCATTTAGAACTAGGTTAAGAAAGTTCGAAGGACTAATTTTTGAACAATCAAGTAAATCTTCTTTTTCCATGTGGAGCTTTCGTGAGAGTAGAGTGTAGAAATAATTACAATGTAAATCAAAATCAATAGAGTCAATACCAAAATCCTCGATAGACAACTCTAGAGGTATCAAAAAAGTATCCCTAACTACACCGTGATAAAATTGATCTATCATGAAGGAATCTTGTGAATTCCAGATTTCATAATTTTCAATATCAGTCCATTCTAATAACTCTTCAATATCTTCAACGTAATAAGTTGTGCTCGAAAGAAACCTGTAAGTTGAATCCATTCGAATATTCTTTTGAAATCCATCTTCGTAAGGATAAATTCTACGAACTATTTCTATCTGCTCAGATTTATATGCCTTACCATCTTTCCTTATTTTTAAAAATGTAGAATCAATGTTATCATAAGCCCCGTTAATCTCTAATTGTTCTGATCTGTAATCTCCACCAACATAATATTTCACTAAGATTTTCTTAGGAAGTTGATTTTGAGAAAACAGGAGAATGGGGAATAAAAGTTTTAGTGTAAAAGCTATTTCTTTTTTCATTTTTTAAAATACGTCTTCGTTATGATACCTCTGCATTGAATATAGTTGAAGCCAGATTTTTTTTCAAGGCTGGGGCATTGATACGACCAATGTCCTACGGCTATTCTACAATGATTTTTTTGATAGTAGATTTTCCATCAAAATTAATGACGACGAAGTAAGTTCCATCTGATAAATTATTTAAACTTATTGCTGTTTCAAATTCGTAAGTGTTGTTGGTTAAAATTTCTTGTCCAATTAAATTAAATACTTTTATCTGACAAGTGGTGAGCGAGTTGTTTTGAGTAATAATCTTAAATTCTCCTTTACTAACTGGATTAGGGACAATTTTAAAATTTGTAGATGTATTGTTTATAGATTGCGTTGAGACTTGGATCTCTTGATATTTTTTAGTCAAAATTTGAACCTTATTTTTATTGTAGAGTAGTCCTGTAACATAAATTTCACCAGTCAAGGAAACTTCAATGGAGTTAATCTGCGACCAGAAAGATCCATTATTATCATCAAAATAAGTCCAAATTAATTCTCCCGTCGTGTTGTCATATTTGTTGATCAAAAAGCCAGTATTGTCATCTATTTTATCTACCCCACCAACTAAAATATTCCCATCCAAATCCTGACTAATAGAAAATCCTATTTGGTGTTCATCATCATTTAATTTGTGTCTTGCCGTCCACAGCATATTTCCGTTATTATCAATTTTCATAGTAAAGGCATCGTCCTCGAAATCAAGTACACTATTATAATCTCCAATATGTTTGCCAGTCAATATAATGCTACCATCATCTAATACCAATATATCTTCTACTAAGTCGGACAATGTATTAATACCACTATTGGATGGAGGAGTAGCACTCCAAATCAGATTACCATCATCATCAAAACTAGCAGTTATGTAGTGTAACCCGGATGCTACAATTTTATTATTCGTACTAATGGTTATTTGGTTAAGATAATGATTTGAAAAATCATTGTTCCCGTATGCACTTTTCCACAGTAAATTGCCATCGGAATCATACTTCATTAAACAATACGCCTCTTGATTCTCCGTGGAGCCAAGGTACACGAAACCAGACGCATCCACCGCTAAGCCAACTCCAAAATAACAATCATGGTTATCCTCACTAGGAGTTTTACGCCATTGTTCTGAACCCGTCTCCGTAGAGTAGCAAACTAAGAAAGCCTGAGTAGGTGATATCGAGTGTCCTGACACATAAAGTTTATCGTTGTGAATCACAATGTTAGCCCCCGTGTCATAGGTCATCCCGCTACTAGTTCGAAATTCTGTAGTCCATATTTCCAAACCATCAGGGGAATATTTCCTGGTGTATACCGAAGCATCTGTGGAATCTATTCCAATCCCATTGGTATAGTTTACTTGATTAAAGGTTACATAAATATTTCCTATTGAATCAATTACAAAATGATGATTCCTTCCAGCATTGATGTGATAATAAGCTTGTCCAGGTAATTTTTGATGCCACAACTCATTACCATGTTTATCATACTTGATAATGATATCTTGCCCTACTAACAAAATCTCTTACAGTGGAATAATTTTTAATTTGGGAGTGTTAAGACCACCATCATATTCGCTGGCTATTTGTGACCATTCTACCTGCAACTGTGCAATAGAATGAATAGAAATTAACAATAATGGGAGGAGTAAAGTAATTTTATTTTTCATGGTCTTTATTTTTTAATGCTTCCCAGCAATCGTTTTTTTGATTTCTAAAAAATTATCAGCAGAAAGCACTTTTGGATTTAGAGTATTAATGGACTTTAAGATAGTGGCTAGTTTACCCACGTAGTTTTTGATTTCTACTATTTTATCAAAATCATCAAATACCGCCCTCGCATCCTGAATACCCACATCATTGATAGCTTCTTCCAAATCCTTTACCTCCGTTTTCCAAAACTTCACATATCTCAAAATATCCTTAGGTTTATAAAAATTGGCATCGCCTAAAATGATGGGAAAAATCCGCTTAATAAATTCCTTTTCATCTGATCCCGAGCGTTTATAAATTTGCATTAGCTCGAACATACAGTTCGGGGATTTTAGATATTTGTCATTTATGACTACGATGATATTTTCTCCCCGCCCGATCTCTTCCATAAAATCCACAATGGACTTTTTGTAGCCAGCGTCTTTTTTATCTCTGACCAATTGATATTCCCCATCGGCCTCTAAACTTTCGTACAGTTGATCTACAATGGCTTCTCGATTTTCTCCAGTATCCGCATTGATACCCCAAGCGTAGGAAAAGAATATTTTCTTACCAGTAGGAGCAGGTTGTTGCGGATTTGGATTAGTGCTAGCAGGATTTGAATTTTGTTTACGTTTGATTAGTTCGGTCTCCACATCATTTATCATACCTAGCACCGCAACGGTGATTTTGTTGCGTTCGAGATTGGCGTTGGCGTGACCGATAATTCCCATCATTTCATCCCTCTTTAATTTATTCAACCTAGTTTGTAATAGAATGATGTCATTCCGAAATCGCGGTGGTGCTTGTGCCAGTAACATTTCGACAGCTTCTTTTACCCTTGCTTGTGCTACCAATTCTTTTATTTTTTCCATGTCGTAATTTTTTTGGATTTGTCTTATTTTTTCTCCCCGTATAAAGCCCTTTGTTGGGGTCGCTTCCAGCGCCCCTAACAATTTTTTCAGTATTCATTTTTGGTATTCAGAAAACTTACGGGGTCGCAGGAAGCGACCCCGTAAGGGGACTCTATTTCCCTAAATTATCAAAATGCCAAGTAAATTTCGCCTTACGATCATCTGGAAATAGCTCGTATAATTCCAGTTCGCAACCCTCTACAGTTTTTTGTAGTAAGGTAATTACATTTTCCAAACTTTCCCCTTTATAAAATAAATCTTCCTCCTGCTGATAACTGTGATCGTCCAAATAGATGATTTTATTTCCTCCTAAATCTTGAACAAGGGCATGCGTATATTTTCTAAACTGTAACCAATGCTTTCTCCACTCTGCTATTCTTTTTAACTCCGCTTCGTGGGGACTCGTTAATTTTCCAGCTACCATTGCTAACCATTTGGAGTATCTCGTTTTAAATTGAGTTGGTAAAATTTTCAAGACATTTCCTAGCATCATAATTTCTTCACAAAACTTAAAATTGGTTTTCAGAAGGATGTAGTTATATTCCGTAAAGTTGCGTTCCAGCATTTCGAAATTGGTAAAATATACCACGGTGGATGGGTCGGTTGTCTTTTTCGGCGGTTTATCTTTGTGAAAATTCCAATGCCTAATTTTTTGGGAAGTCGCTTTTTCAAAAGTACTCATCCCCTCCGCTACCGATGAGATCTTCAATTGGTGGTTTGCCCAAATATTTACGTCTGTTGCCATTTTATTCTGCTGTTGAGGTCGCTTCCAGCGCCCCTAACAGTTGTCTTTAATATTCAAAATTTTTTCAGCATTCAAAATTTTCTTTAGCACTCAGAAAATTTACGGGGTCGCGGGAAGCGACCCCGTAAAGCGACCCCGTAAGGATGCCATCAATTTTTCTTTAGGGTAAATCCAAAGGTAGAACCCAAGCCCATCGTACTTCGTAGGTTTACTGTTTGGTTGTGTGCTTCCATGATGTGCTTGACAATAGAGAGGCCAAGTCCCGAGCCACCTTGATTTCTGGCCCTGCTTTTATCGGCTCTAAAAAAACGCTCAAAGACCCTTTTTAAATTTTGTTCTTCGATTCCGATTCCATTATCTGCCACCTCTACCAAGATGTAACTATCCATATCGTAAAAACCAATTTTGGTTCTCCCTCCTTGCTTGCCGTATTTGATCGAATTGGATACCAAGTTGATGAGTACCCTTCTGATTTTTTCCTTATCGGCTTTGACTATATAATTTTGATCGGCGCCATCTTTCAGGCTAAGATTAATATCCAACTCCGAAGCAATCATCTCCAAGTCTTCGATAACATCCAAAGATAAATCTCGGATACTGAACTCTTGCATATCCAAAGTCATCTCCCCCGTCTCCAATCGGGCAATCTCTTCCAAATCCTCGACAATGGCGTGTAAGCGTTCTACGTTGTTGGCAGCTCGGGTGAGGAATCTTTTGTTGATTTTTTCGTCGTACAATCCGCCGTCCAAGAGGGTATGAATATATCCTTGGATGTTGAAGATGGGCGTTTTGAGTTCGTGAGAAATATCCCCCAAAAAATTCCTTCGGTATGTCTCCATCGCTTTGAGGGATTCGATTTCTTTTTCGCTTCTTGCTGCCCACTCCGCTACTTCTTTTCCTACGTCGTCCACGAGATTGGTGCGCAGGTCAATATCTCTAGTCATATCTTTGGCCGACACCTTGGTACTTCGAATATTTTTATAGATCAATTTGATTTTTCGATAGATATAATTTTTCAAAAAATAAGTAATCACGAAGTAGGAAGAAAGAAACAACCCAATAATCAATACCAACAAAATGACCAAACTGGGCTGGTAGGCATGCGTAAAAAAAAGTAATCCTAACAATACCGCTACAATTCCTGATATGTACAGCGAAGCGTAAATGGCGATGGCTTGTGGAGTGATATTTTTAGTACGTTGGCTCATGGTGGATGACTAAACTTCTAATTTGTATCCAATACCCTTGGCGGTTTTGATATAATTATTTCCAATTTTTTCTCTCAGTTTTCTGATGTGTACATCAATGGTTCTATTGCCTACGATTACATCATTTCCCCATATCCTTCTAAAAATTTCTTCTCGGGTAAATACCTTACCTGGCTTGGAAGCCAAAAGAGAGAGTAGCTCAAATTCTTTTTTTGCCAAGTCCAATTCTTTTTCCCCAATTTGGATGACGACTCTCTCTTTGTCAATAATCAAGTCGCCTACTTGGATGATACTCTGATTTTCTACTTCCGACCTCGACCGTCTTCGGAGCAACGCTTTGATTCTACTAATGAGTAATCGAGGACGAATGGGCTTCGTGATGTAATCATCTCCCCCCACATCCAACGCCGCAATCTGAGAATATTCCTCACTTCTTGCCGTCAGGAAAGAAATCAACGTATCCTGAAAATCATCTTTGGTTCTTAGCTGCCGACACACCTCTACGCCATCCATTTCGGGCATCATGATGTCCAGAAGAATGAGATCGGGACGTTCTCTCTCGGCGGTCGTGATGGCAGAAGTTCCATTTTCGGCGGTGACTACTTGGTATCCTTCTTTGGATAAATTGTACTGAATGAATTGGATGATGTCGGGTTCATCGTCCACCACTAATATTTTAAAATCTTTATTTTCCATGGATCAATGTTTTTTGCTCGTTCGGAAGGCTATTTAATGTCATAATGTATGGATTTCACAAATTTCCTCTTCTACCTCCAAGATAGTGAAACATAATGTACTATATTTGTCATAGCCTTTTAATTATTCTCTCATAAGTCAAAGTGAAGTCTTTTGTCCTAAAAGACTTCACTTCTTTTTTGGGGGAAGCAGTTCTGTATTTTTCTCTATACCTAGCTGTTCTATTTCCGCTATCACTTGCTCATAAATTCGTTCTACCGCTTTAGGATTTTTTCTCAATATGGCTAAGTCTTGATAAAACGTAGAGTCCGCAACTCCGTGTATTTCAAAGATTTGTCGGTAGTACACCTGACTTACACTATCCTTCACTTTATGATTCAAACTCATCAACGCCGCCTCGGATACATGCAAATCTGCTAAAATTTTTATCATCTTTTCCTCTGGGATGATAGGTTTAATTTCTTCTTTACACCCACTTAACAATAGGGTAACAAAGAGCAACAAAATGAAAATTCCTATCTCGATATATTTAAGAGAAACAACCAATTCGGATGGCTCGGTTGAAAATTGCTGACGACTAGGAGGTGCTGATTTCATATTTGACATGATTGCTAAAAATATTGCTTAGGATAATGAAATGCAGTCAAAATACCTTGTTGTTCGAAGTCACTCCATCGGTCAACGTCAGCTTCGACCTTGACAATACCGCAGGTCGGAACATTGGGAATATAATTTTTGGAAAACTGATTCGCCAAACTGGTAAAACAAGGATTGTGACCAAATAGGTAAACGATAGCGTCCGCGTTGTCCAAATTTCTGATCAGGCTCAGTACCTCCTCGGGGTAAGCGTGGTAGATTTCCTTGCGGACCACGATAGCTTGTTCGGGGATGTCCAATGCTTTCGCAAAATAGGTAGCCGTCGTGAAGGCCCGATTGGCGGGGCTGCTGATGAGTTTGTCGGGTTGGATTTCTTTGCCCTTCATCAATTTGGCCATAAATGGAGCATCCCGAAATCCTCTTTTGTTCAGCGGTCTTTCGATGTCCATGAGGCCGGGATCTTCCCAACTAGATTTTGCGTGTCTGATAAAATAAACAGTTTTCATCGTAAAAATTTAATTAACCAAAAATAGTTTTTCTAGTAATAAACACTAGCTTTGAAAGTTGCGTTTATATCATTTATGATACCGTCAACTCCGCCACTTTTTATTTATTGGAAAAACGTAAAATTGTAAAATTCGGGTGTAAAACTAATGAATTTCCCCATTAAAAATATCGAATCACAGTTTGAGGATGACCTCATTCAAAAAGCAGAAATGCTACTTTTTGAGGGACTCGTTCGTGATGTTTCGGGTATGGGAAAAAATCTGTGGATTCAAAAAGTATTCGATACTTGGGAGGATTTACAACGGGATACTCCCTTCGAAGTGGAAGTTCAATTGACGGGAAAAAAAGTGAAGGCATTTACCTGTGAGTGTGATTTTTTTCAGCAAAACCAATCCACCAAGCTCCCGTGCAAACACATTGTTGCGGCCTTGTTGCACCTCCGAAAATATTTATTACAAAAGGAACTCGAAAAAGAAAAAAGTAGAGTTCGACCTACCAATAAACCCACTAAGCTCACGACCGCCACAGTTCTGAACAGCGTCAATTTGGAGGCACTCAAAAACTTCGTCCGATCCTACGCTAGGACGGACAAAAAATTTTCCATTGCGCTGAAAGCGAGATTTGCGCACACGGTTCAGTTGGATAATCCTAAGGAAAAATATATTCAACTCCTCCAATCTACCTTCAACTCCGTGAAGAATACAAAGGATAAAATCAATTATCACGCTGTCCAACAAATCACTTCGGTCATCAAAGACATCCTAGAACACGTGGATGATGCCATCGCTTTGGATCATTACGCCGAGGCGAACTCCATCCTCCAAGCCATTATTCTCAAATTGGCACCTAACATTAAGCGCGCCGAAAATCACGAAGAGAAAATGGTTAGCTTGATGGAATTGGGTTTTGCGGGTATGGCGCAGTTGGTCAAAAAAGAGCTGGCACCCGAATTAAAAAAAGAGATTTGGGCATTTAGCTTAGAAAATTTTGATGGCAAAGAGCACAAAAAATACGGAACTCAACATTACTTTTTTAAACTTCTACTGGCACTTACTGCGGAAAAAAAGGAAGCCGATCTACTCATCGAAAAGTTGGATACCCAACTGGAATTTGTTTTTGACAAAAAGAAAAAAGGAGAACTGCTACTGGTGAAGATGAAATTATTGGAGCAATTTTACGCTAAAGATTTGAGTGATTTTATTTCCGAAAATATGGAGGAAAGCGAAATACTTATAGCTGCAATAAAAAATGCTATCCAACAAGACAATTACAAAGATGCTAGACAATTGGCCCTCCGAGGATTGGACATCCAAAAATCGGTACGCACCCGAAATCAACTAGATGATTTCCTACTGAACATTGCGCTAAAAACGGATGATAGAAAAAATATAGTAACGTACGCACGTAAGCGTTTTCTGGTAACTTTTGAGTTTCATTTTTATCATATTCTAAAAAATGCTTCCGAGGAAAATTGGGAAAAAGATGTAGAAGTATTGTTGGAAGAAATCAAAAAACAACCTTACACTCCTAACAAAAAAGAAACTTTTGCTGCCATCTACGCCGAAGAAAAAATGTACGGGAGGTTGGTAAATTACATCAGAAAAATACGCTCCTTGGATTTACTGGAAAAGTACGATTTGGAGTTGTTGGAAAATTATAAAAAAGAGGTCTTCGATTTGTACGAAGACTTTTTGGATGGTTATCTTCGCAATCATTTGGGCAGACAAACATCGGTGAAGATTCGTGATATTTTTTACAAGCTCAAAAAAATCGGTGCGCAGTCGCTCGTGAATAAATTAGCGAAGCAGTACCGTCAGCAATATCCCGAAAGGCATACTTTGATGGAGGAACTAGCCTTCTTCTAATTCTGAATGAAGAATTTTGAATTCTGAATGACCTCACCGAAACTACCTTGTTAGGAATGGTGCATTAATAAATTTACCATTTTATGCGGAGTTATTTTTTCTTTATGTAAGGCGAAAAACGTAGGCGATGCAGGGC
>JBCCJE010000106.1:0-10419 GCA_039027925.1 Bacteroidota bacterium | reverse complement strand
CACAACTCAAACCCATTAATGAATTTTACGATATCTCAAGTAATATTTATCTAACTCAACTTAAAGAATTAAAAATTAAACAAAAAACGATTGATGTTTCTGAATTTCAAGAATTGAATGAAATTGATAAAGAATTAGCAGAGTTAGGAAAACAACTAAAAATACTCAAAAGCAATCACCTAAGACTCCAAAACTATCTTACTGCACTAGAAAATGAATACTGCCAAGAACTCGTATCCGCAGAAAAAAATGCCAAAAACTTAGCAAAGAGCATCGAAATTGCGACTCATATTTTATTTGCATTTAGAACCTATGACCAAGCTAAAATCATAGATCCGATTTATGTCAGAGACACGAGCAAAATCTTAGTCACAATCAATAAAGTAGATTCCAATGCTCAATTGATTGAAAAAACGTACACAACTGATTCTTTGCAAATTGATAGCATTTTGATTGAAGGAACAGATCGCCCTATCAAAGCTGCTCGATGGATCACTCGCAAAGAATTTGAAGAACTCCGAAATGATGAGACTCGTTGGAATATCTTTTTAGGATTGCTTTATCAACGACTCCAAGCCGTCGAAGGCATGGATAATATTTCGCCTGAAGGCGTTGCGCTGCTTGCCACAAAATTCCTAAGTATCACCCATGAGATGGACACCTATCGAGATCAGTTGAGTATGAAAAAAGCCACTCGATCTGATGAAGTTTCATTTAAAGATTACTACCCATTCATTCGATCTACGGTCGATATTTTTAATACCGTCATTCGCACGCAAAGTATTGGTACTAAAACATTATCAGAACAATATCCTAGCCTTGAAATCATTCCATACATTTCTGATGAAGCTCTTTCTTTATACGAAAATATTTACGTCAAAGAGTATGGCAATGCTATCCTCAATGCAATGGAATTACTAAAAATCATCTCCGATAACAAACTAAACAAAAGTGAAAAAGCACAATCGCAAAGAGCCATCAATGCCGTTTTGACCTATGGTACTTTTATGGCAGAAATGATCAATGCAGAAACTTCAGAGCAAGTCAAAACCATTCTAAAATCTACGACACTTCCGCCAGGAAGCTCTCGAATCAAGCGAGAGACGGTGAACAGTTTTACCATCAATTCGTACTTGGGGGCAGGTATCGGAAGAGATCGTTTGCTAAACGTACCTGACAATTTGGATTTAGCAAAAGATGCATTTGGAGCATCCCTCACCGTGCCGATTGGTTTCACTTACAGCTTTAGTCCGAAGTGGCTGAAACGAAATAGTTCGTTCAGCGTGCATGTGCCATTGCTAGATTTAGGAGCGATTACCGCTTATCGGCAAAATCCAAACAACGCGAATTACAGCATTGACAATTTGCCTGATTTTTCGTGGAATAATCTTTTTTCACCAGGCGCATTCGTGATTTATAATTTTTCGAATTCTCCTTTTTCTCTCGGAGTCGGAGGTCAGTACGGCCCTCAACTTCGAGAAATCACCTTGAACACAGGTGAAGCCATCAACGTCAATTCGTGGAGATTCCCCATGGGATTCCTCACCATTGATGTTCCATTTTTCAATCTTCACACAGGAGCCCGTAAAATCATTGTTAAGTAGCTCCCAAAAATCAGGAGTCAGCATTGTTAATTTTTCATTATTAATTATTCATTAAAAAAATGTTTCATTTAAAATTACTCACCCTAGACAGTCACCTAACTGCCGAAGATATAAAAAATGAAATTGCTGCTCATCCGAAAAGAAATTTTACGGCAGAGCTGAATGGATATAATTTCCCTGCTGCGCAGGTCAAGCAATTGATTCAAGAGAAATGTGGCGTTTGTATCAAAAAAACAGACGGGTTTTCCCGAAGGAAAATCAGGGAATTCGTGGAGTTAAAAAAAGCCCCCGTCATTTTACTTGCCAAAGATTTTTCTCAGCGAGAATTAATTATGCATTTGGAAAATGGAGCGAAAAGTATCGTTTCACTAGATGATGATTTTGATATATTACAAATAAAAGAACTTATCAATAAAGGAAAGGAGAATACTTTTGTTCTTGGGGAAAAATTACAACGATTCCACATCATTGACTTCTTAAAGTCAGGTAGCTGCGTTTTACTCAAAAAGGGAGATTTAAGACCTGCCGCAATGACGAGTGTCTTGCCTTTTGGAGAAGGAAGGGTATATATTCAAGCTGGTCTTTTTTCTGTGATTAGAATTGACCATTTTCTTAGAGGAAAAGCAAATTTAGTAATTTCAGAACGGACATTACTTTCTCAAAATGCGATTGAAGAGCGAGTCAAAAAATTCACCTCGCAAATTTTGATTGACGCTGAGCAGTATAAATTAGACCTGCCTTGGATCAACAAAATGGAGCAGTTAGGAGCAATTGTTATTTGAAGTAAGTTGTTCATTTTATTTCTTAGTACTAAATAGGCGGCTATTGGGTATATGAGTATAGGAAAGAACTGGACAAAAGTACAGGCAGGTGACCATGATTTTGCAAAAGAACACCTGACTCCTTTTCGGATTTTACTTACCGATTGAAAAACAGGTAAGGATATATTTGATAGCATCTAAGGTAACTGCCGATTGTATTGTTGATTTGTTAGATGATTTCTGGTTAACTACGAAAGTACAATTTAAATCCGTGCATATCTTGTTGTTAAACATAGATAACGGTCCTGAATGTGATAGTCGTCGGACACAATTCATGCAGCGAATCTGTGAGTTTGCCGTGCGACATAATATTAAGATAAAATTATATTATTACCCTCCCTACCATAGACAACCCTGTGGAAAGAGTTTGGGGAGGATTGGAACAACACCTGCCATACCGATACTAAATACCCAACCCACCGAGCGGGAGATTTGTACGATTTGATTGAATGCAAATACGTTGTTACAAAGCCAGCAGGACAATGGAATAAAATCCGACTCATCAACAAAAATGGCAAGGTAGAACATTGGATGAATGGCCATAAAGTAGTGGAGTACGAAATGCACACCGACGAATGGAAGAACATGGTAGCGAATAGCAAATTCAAGAATATGAAATCCTTTGGAACGTACAAGCGAGGACACCTGTCGCTACAAGATCACGGAGATCAGGTGTGGTTTAGAAATATTAAGATTCGAGAGTTGTGATGTTTGGTTAACTTAAAAAAAACAACAGAAATGGGCAGGCTCAATCAGTTTATCATTTTGGGTTTATTATGTGTAGTTTTTGCGAGTTGTGGCAGTAAGAAAGCTGTCAAGGCAAAAGAAGGGACGGCATTAGAAGAAATACAGAGATTTGAAAAACAAGAACAGGAGCACCAAAGTCAAATGGCAGAGATGATGAAAGCACAGTATGCAAAGATGCCTTTTTTCCCAGCTCAGATTATTCAAGGAGAAAATTTCTACTCAGTACAAATTATAGCTGACGTTGGAGCATTTTACGCAAGTGAATTTGGTAAGTACGGCCTCTACGGAAATGGGTATTGCTGGGAAGGAATAGTTGAGCAGTTAGTTGCAAAAAAGCAGAAAGCCCTACTATCAAAGATAAGTTTTGACGCCGAAGCAGATACTTGCTTTATTGCCTGTAAAGATAAAAATTCAATGGAAGAGCTTGCGAGGTTTATTAATAGAGAATTATCAAGCAAAGCAAAGTTCAATGAAGTGATTCAATCAATTGATAAATCAGAGTTGGACTGCTAAGAAAAAAATAAAGAATGATGAAATAGGATTTGTAATATGGCAAAAAAGCTCAGTCAAAAGATTATAATTTTGAGAGAATGAAGTAGGTACTTAAAAGAGAAACAACAAAAAGCTTCAAATCAGCTAAAAATCAACCTCAAAAAAATGTAACTTTTTAAAAACTCGCCACACTTACCCATCTGAAAAGAGGATACAAGTATGAGTACCCACAAGCAAAAACAATTTTTAAGACTGTACAAACCTGTTCATAGTAGATTTGAAAAATTCTGCCGTGCTCGTGCTTTTGGTGATATGCCCCCCGAAGACTTAATTAACGAAACGTTACTGATAGCTTACAAAAAATTGGATAAACTTCAAAATGAAAAAGTTTTCCTTAGTTTTTTGATTGGGATCAGTACCCGAATTTTAGCCAACTCGTATCGAAAAAAAAGATCAAAAACCGTAGAGGAAGACTCCATTTTTATAGATCACGCGGACCCTGTGAATCACATCGAACGCCAATTCGAAATTGAATTACTCTACGAGTCGTTAGCTAAGCTTCCCGCCAAACAACGGGAGGCGATTATCCTTTTTGAAATAACTGGATTCAGTATCAAAGAAATTATGCAAATTCAAAATAGTGGCGAGTCCGCCGTGAAGCAGCGATTGGCTAGAGGAAGGAAAGAATTGGCGCGCATTGTCCGTGAGCAAGTTGAATTTAAAAAGACCGTAAAATGAAACCAGAAGATAAATATTTAGACGATTTGTTTGCGGCCGCTCGGTCGGAAGAGCCAAAGTTATCTTATGAGGAGGTGACCGAAACGTGGCTTACATCCACCGCTACGCCTACATTTTTCGGTACTGCCAAGGAGTGGCTGTTGAATAATATTAGCCTCAATTCTGTGCTGATCGTTGCTGTCGGTACAGCGTCTATTGTTTTGCTTTGGCTATCAAATACATCGTCAAATACTATTTCAGAAAAAACGCCATTGTCCATCGTAACCACTCAAAAATTAGCTACACCTGCTCCGAGTAATGAGAAAACTTTGGAGGTGAGTTCAGTTGCTAAGGTGGTGCAGACCGATAAAATCGAAGATCAGCCCAAAGCAAAAGTTGGAACAAAAAAGAAAGACAAGAAAAATCCCCTAAAAAATAACAAAACAATTACAAGTCGAAAAAAAGTAAAGGAAAGCCCGATCATTCTTTCGTCTCCTAAGCAAAATCAAATTAAAACTATTCGTAAAGCACCGACTGTAAACATCACGCAGGACTTGAACACAGAGTCTTCCGAGCCACCGCTGAGTTCCCAAAAGCTAATTACTCCAAGGGTAAATACCACATTTACTTCTCCGTGGGTAGTGGGGGATGGTGCCAAAAATTCTGATTGGGGTTTTGTACAAAACAATGACTTTACAAAATCAACCAAAACAAGTAAGGTCATTCAAAAATGCTTAGACCTAAAATACCTAGAAAAAGTTTTTGAAAAAGATGAGGATGGAAAATTTCTACCACTTACGATGGCTTCTAACTTCTACTTTGCAGATCACGTCCCCGTTTTTTTTAAGGATAAAAAAATCTTAGTCGTAGGCGTATCTCAAATGGGCAGCCGACCCCACATTAATGTTACGAAATACCGCGTCAAAGGAAATAGAGCATCTTTCAAATTCAAATACAAAGACTATCGAATCGGTATTCAACTAAAAAAAATAAGCGGTCAATGGCAGTATCACAAACTGAAAGTAAAAAGTGATACCGACAAAATTGACATCACCTTTTAAATTACGCAAAGAGATGCCTACTCGTTTTACTCGTCGCAGAAGTGGGACTTGATTTTGGGCATCTCTTTCTCCTATCTAAGTTTTTCACTTTTCTAATATTTCGTAAAATCCTGATCACTTTCCCCGTAACTTTCTGTTGCGGGGAAGATTAAATTTTTTGGGTGAAAAATTACGGGGTAAACGGGAAGTTACCCCGTAATGGATCACTTTCCCCGTAACTTTCTGTTACGGGGAAAATTAAATGTCAAAGTCTTGTCTCGTAGGGGTAACGAACAGTTCATGGCGTCAAACGCACAAACAACGTATCCTGAAATTTTGATTTTCGCCAAAAATCTCAACCGAGAATCTACCCCTTTTAACCGTAAAAAAAACCTCGTTCACCTTTTTGGGCAGGTAAAGGAATAGGGGAGCACCTATTTTTGAGTCATTATTAATCGAAGAGGAGAGATGAGAATAGAGCCGTCAGAACAGGGAAGTGAGAACAGAGATTGCACAAGTTATCTTCATTTCTCACTTCCCCGTTCTCGCCTCTCGCTTTTCCTCAACCAAAAATTTAATAACATGAAAAAATCAATCATCCCAATTTGCTTTGTAGCGATAGCGCTTTTGTTCAGCAGCTTCACTATCCAAAATTCAGAGACCCCTGTCGTTTTACAACAATCTTTCGACATCAAAAAATTACACAACTACTTTGACAAAGATGAATCGGGCGAGCTGCTGCCCATAACCTTAGTGACCAATGATTACTTTTCTGATAATCTTTCTTTGGCGATGGATGGTAAAAAAATAAACCTCCTCCGCTCAAAAAATGACTTGCAAGATGCTGATAGTGAAGCATTTGTAAATGTCACCAAATTTAAAATCAGAAAAAATACGGCGGTCTTGAAATTCAAATACAAAACCAAAAAAGTAAAAATCAAGCTGCGAAAACAAGACGGCGAATGGATTTACAAAACCTTAGTCGTCAAAGGCGATGGTAAAATGTACGCAGATACGAATGTTCAGTTTTGAAGAATTTTTAATTCTTAAAAACACTACGATCACAAAACACTACCATTGCAAAATCCTGAACCACAAAATCCACAGATAAAGACGATCGCTCCGTTCATTCATAATTCTAAATTCATAATCCATAATTCATAATCCTTCGAAGTTTCGGGGCAGGCATCATTCCAAGTTCATCACACCACAAAATCACATTAAAATTTATGAAAAAGCCAATGTTAATTTTAGCCCTTCTAGTGGCACTTTCAAATCACCTATTCTCCCAAAATTCATTTTCTGGAAAAGTTACGGACGGAAAAGAAGATGTATTTTTTGCTACGGTTGCGCTTTACAATGTTAAAGATAGCAGTATCGTTCAGGCAGAATCTACGGATGAAAGTGGACAGTTTTTTATGAAAAATATCAAAGATGGCGATTACTATTTGGAAGCGACCATGTTGGGTTATACGACTGCCAAAGTTGACAACATTAATTTTCCAGAGAACAACCAAAAAACGTTTGACCTCACCCTTTCGGCAGATTCTAAAGTATTGAAAGAGGTAGAAGTTACCGCTCGTAAACCCCTCTTGGAACAGCGAGCAGATCGCTTGGTCGTCAACGTCGAAAACAATTTGACGAGCCTTAATGGAAGTGTTTTGGATGTGATGAAAAAAGTACCCGGGATGATCGTAGTTGGAGACAATCTTCGGATGGCGGGTCAGCAAAATATCACTATTCTCATTAATGGAAAGACCACTCGGTACATGGATGTTCAATCTTTGCTTAAAGACATGCCGGGAGATAATATTAAAAAAGTAGAAGTAATTCATCAGCCCGGTGCCGAGTTCGATGCCGAGGGAACGGGGCCCGTGATTAATATTATTTTGAAAAAAAATAACCTCTTCGGTACCAACGGTAGGATTGCCCTCGGGGCAGCAAAAGGCGAATACTGGAGGCACCAAACCTCCCTTTCGTTGAGTCATTACCAAGGTGATGTCAACATTCACGGTGGAGTTGGTTTTAGACGAAATTCTTGGTGGGATCGAATGGACATCACTCGCAACGTAGCTGGAGATATTTACCAACAGGTAAGCGATGATCCTAGTTTATCCAATATCCTTCGGGGTAATTTAGCATTGGATTGGAATGTGACCGAAAAACACACGATGGGATTTTCTAGTAGGATCATCAACTCAGAGTCTGACTACGTCGTTGACAACGAGACCTTAATCAATTTTCTTGATCCCACAGAGGACGATTTGATGTTGATTACGCAAAATGCTCAAATTGACGATTGGAGACTGATGACGATCAATCCTTACTACTCCTTTGAGATTGACACGGCTGGACAAAAATTAGATTTTGATTTTTCGGTTTCTCAGATTGATGTAGATCAAACCAATACCTTGACGAGCACCGAGGTCAATGCGTTGGAAATATTTCCTAGCCAAAAAAATATTCAAGTGGGTTTGACACAAATTTGGACCGCACAGTTGGATTATACTTTGCCAATCAGTAAAAATGCTAAATTTCAGTTCGGGGGAAAATACAGTGATGCCAGTTTGGATAATGATTTAGAGGCGTTAATTGAAGATAGCGAAAATTGGATCAACTACGCAGGGCAGAGTAATCATTTTCTTTTTGACGAAACCATCGCAGCGGGTTACGGAAAATTGACTTGGAAAATGAAGGAATGGAATGGTACTTTGGGACTGAGGTATGAGGATTCTTATTCGGAGGGATATTCTGTCACTATTGATTCCACGTTGACGAGGGATATTGCTAAGTTGTTTCCTAGTGCTAGTATCGGTAGAAATATTGCGGGAGACCTCGGGGCCACGATGGCTTACAGCTACAGAATAGATCGCCCACGCTATAACAATCTAAATCCATTTAAATATTTCTTAGATCAATTTACTTTTTCCAGAGGAAATGAAAATTTGGCACCTGCGCTCACCCACAGTATGAAGTTTAATTTGCACTTCCAAAATCAGCCATTTTTTAACATTGAGTACAAGCACACGAACGATGCTATCGTTGAGGTTTCGGAGCAAAACGACGAAGCGGGCACCTCAAATTTAGTTACCGTCAACTTAGAAACTTTTAAAAATTTCAATGTGAGTTTGTTTTTTCCTTTGGATTTTATTCCTAAAGTTTCGGGCTACGGCGGCTTTATCGCCAACTACGGAAAGTTTGATTCCGAATATCTGAATGATCAGTTTGTCAGATCCAAATGGGATTATACGGGATTCATTTCTGCGGAGTTGACTTTGCCTTTCGACATCAATTCGCAAATCTCAGGCTGGTACAACAGCGGAGGTCAGGATGGTATTGTCAATGCTCAATGGCTCTACGGAGTGGACGTTGGATTCAGTAAAAAATTCATGGAGCAAAAAGCCAAGTTTAGCGTTGGGGTAGAAAATTTATTCGCTAGATACCTGACCGCCGAAATCGAATACGCCAACATGGACATAGACATTCACAACCGATGGGATGGTCCGGTCATCAATGCACAGTTCAGTTACAAGTTCGGAAATCAACACGTAAAGCGTAGAAAAGGACATAATAATAGTGGGGCAGATGTATTGAATAGAGCAGGGCAGAATTAGAGTGGGAAGTTTTTTGGTGGATAGCTCAACGTGATCCGTACTTACGGGAGTTAGTTGTTAGGACTGCCTGACGGCAGATAGGTGTCGTGCCTGAGACTTTGACGACTTGTAAGTATATTGTTATTGATTATGAATATACCGTACCTCTGGTACTCTTCAACTTATTCCGAAACCCTGAGATGATTAGGTTCGACTAAGAATATTTTGCCATTCGTCCAAAAGTTTCTGAGAGGGAAATTTCTAAGGTTGTGCACGTACGACCTTAAAAATTTCCCTTTCGGTTTGTATGATTTCAGGAAATTCAGACGGTGAATTTCAAATTCCCCCCGCAAGCGATAATTCTGAAAATATGTTTGTAAAACTTCCGAAAACCGTTATCTTTGCACTCCATTTGTAAAAAGTGTAGTATTTTCCAAAATCAATTTGAAAATTAAGGCTTTGTAGCTCAACTGGATAGAGCACTTGACTACGAATCAAGAGGTTGCAGGTTCGAATCCTGCCAAGGTCACTTACGCAAATAAATAATGAACAATTAAGAATGAATAATTCTAGTTGCTTTCATTATTAATTGTTCATTTTTAATTATCAATTACAATGTCTAGAGTTTGTCAACTAACGGGGAAGCGGCCGATTTCAGGAAATAATGTTTCTCACTCGAATCGAAAAACAAAACGTAGATTTCTTCCTAATCTAATTAAAAAGAGATTTTACATTCCCGAAACGAACGAGTGGGTGACACTCAAGGTCTCCACGAGTGCGCTTCGTTCTATCAACAAATTGGGGATTTACGAATTTCTAAAAGTACAAGAAAAGAAAGGTTTCAAAACTGGGGTAAAGCTGTAGTGTATCATTTTATTCAGTTTCCTACTTTCGAGTCTGTTTTGAATAGTCAGAAATTTTTGTATTGCGATTTTTGGTAGATGTAAAATTCCTCTAAAGTTTCGGGCAGGTATCATTCAGAATCAATTCTAGTAAATATTAAATCATTTTAAAATGGCTAAGAAAAGCAAAGGTAATCGTCAGCAAATCATCTTGGAATGCACAGAGCACAAATCGAGCGGCATGCCAGGTACTTCTCGCTACGTTACCCAAAAGAATAAGAAAAATACGCCAGGTAGATTGGAATTAAAAAAGTACAATCCCATCCTGAAAAAATACACTATTCACAAAGAGATCAAATAATTGTATTGTTGAACTTACTTGAAGAAGTTAATTTTAACCTGTATTTTTAGCATCGTAAAAATTAATATCTTCATAAAAAATATCAATCATGGCTAAAGTATCAAAAAACTCACGAATCGGACAACGGGCAGCCAACGCTGGTTCTGGTAGAGATTTCGTCAAAGTAGTGAAAAGCATCAAAAATGAAGCTACTGGAAAATAT
>JBCCJE010000105.1:0-10445 GCA_039027925.1 Bacteroidota bacterium | reverse complement strand
GTTGAGCAGCGAGAAGCGAGACGAGGAAACAGGTGGTCTCTCCTCTCGCTGCTCGACATCTCCATTACTCGTTGACTTTAATAATGGTCTTGACAAACGTCTCTCCACCAACTTGAATCTTCACAAAATAAATTCCAGCCGGAACATTTGTAGGTCTCCAAAAATATCCTTCCATGTGTTTATCGTCTTTGGAAACATCCATTGGCGCAAAACCATCGTGAACAGTATCCACCAAGCGACCACTTTGATCAAAGATTTGAACTAGGCAAAGAACTTAATCAAAATCCATACAATAAGTAGCCAATCGTGATGACCACACCCGTATAAATTTCTAACTTTACGAAAAATTTTTAAATAAAAAACAAAACATCGAATTATGAAAAAGCTATTATCAGTAATCCTTCCGTTGCTTTTCTCAATCAACTTCATGGCTCAAAAAAAGGACAAACCCGTACCTCCGCCCGAGCCTGAACCACAAATAGAAGAAGCTCCTGTATTCATAGATGAAGCCATTGAGGAAGAGATGCCCGTTTTCCAAGACCAATCATTTGATGTGGAAATACAAGAAACCCCTGCCAGAAGCGGACAGTATTACAACAACAATGGAAATTACAAAACCCAAAAAATCAATGATGATTTCGAATGGGTATATGAACGCTACGATAGAAACAGTACTGGTAGAAAATATGGATTACTCAAGCGAGGGCAGTTATTTTTACCAATGGCATTTATTGGAAATACTTATTCGAGCTACAACCAAACAGCACTGATTCTCGGACTCGGGAGAACGTTTGGCCTATTTAATTTGATGACCGAAAAGTGGGATATTCCAATTATGTACAGTTCCCTAAAGTCTTTGAACAATGGTCTTTACGCAGCTCAACTGGGTAAGAATTTTGGAATCATTGACGCTGATAACAAAACAATTGTTGATTTTCAATTCAATGGAATAGAACAAATCTCAGGAATTGAAAACTACTACAAAGTATCTAGCCAATCTTCCTACATCCGATCCTACGGAATTTACAGCTTGACGGAACGCAAATTAGTCGTTCCCTGCAAGTACAATAATATTTATAAACTCGATGCCGAGAACTATTTTCGAGTATATGATGGGGTGCAGTGGAATATTATTGATATAAAAAATCAGCCAAGATTTAAAAATTGGTACAAGGAACTGACTCCCGTCAGAGGAAGAAAATTGTACGTAGTCAAGTTGGACGGACGCATGGGCATCATTGACGAAGATGAAAAACAGATCGTACCCATTGAATATAAAATGATTCAGAATACGCCATTTAACGATGGTTCTTATTTGGCACAAAATAAAGACGGAAAGTTTGGATGTATTACCGCCGACGGAAAAGTGACCTTACCTTTTAAATATGACAACATGGATACCAATGGATACGGTAATTCAGCAATCTCTATTCAAGATGAAAAATGCGGTATCGTGAAGTTCAATAATGGTGTCCCTTTCGAAATTGCTACTTGTGATTACGATGATATTGCGATCAACAACCAAGTTTTCTTAATCGAAAAAGGAGGAAAATTCGGAATCATGGATACTTATGGAAAAATGATTTTACCATTATCTTATGATAAAATTAAACCGCTCGATGGAAAATTATTTATTGCCAAAAAAGAAAAAGACCATTACCTGATGGATAACACAGGAAACAAACTGACCCCACAACCCTATCGAGATATTCAGCCCATAGCAAATGGAGATAAGAAATATTATCGCAACCAGTTTTCCTATCTTAAAGCAAAAACTAAGGATGGTCAATATGGAATCATTGACAAATTTGGAAGTCAGGTAATTAATCCCATGTTTGAGGATTTAGGTGCAGAAAAAAATAACAATGTAATTGTAAAAGAGAATGGAAAATATGGATTGTATAATATCATTAAAAAAACCTCAACCCTACCAGCAGCATACGATCAGATTATCTTTGATGAGAACACCGTTTATGCCATGAAAAAAAATGAAGTTTTTAAAATTTCTATTGGAAGAGAGGTGCAGGTAACAAAAATGTAAGCGTATTGTTAGTCATGCTTTATTAAAAAAAACCTCGAATTTTCGTTTCTGAAAGTTTGGGGTATTTTTATACAACCAATCGAATGACCTTTGTGTCTATTTTATTTTTGCGACAAAGCCACAAAGCCTTTTTTTTAAAACCCGCCTCCCGACAGGTGCTTTAAAAAAATACAAAACTTTGTGTCTTCGCACCTTCGTGGCTACATCATTTTCACTATGCCAATTAATCGAATAGCAGTTTGTGTCTTCTTTTTTGTCAATGGCTTTTTGTACGCCAATTGGACAGCTCGCCTTCCCGAAGTGCAGCGGTTCTTTGATGTTTCGAATACCAGATTGGGGACGATGCTTTTTACCATTGCTATCGGGGCAGTGGTTGCCATGCCGATTACGGGTTGGCTGACGGTCAAGTTTGGGTCAATGCGAGTGACGCAAACTACGGGGCTGATTTATTGCAGCTTGATTCCACTACTGATTTTCACCCCTAATCTGACCATTGCGAGCATTAGTTTTTTTGCAATAGGATTGATGGCAGGTTCGATGGATGTCGCCATGAATGGTCAGGCAGTCTTTGTAGAGCGTGCCTACAAAAAACCCATCATGTCTTCCTTTCACGCCGTCTTTAGCGTAGGCATGGCGTTGGGTGCAGGCGCAGGGGCTATCTTTGCAAAAATGGATATTGCGCTCTTTTCTCATTTCTTGATGGTGGCCATTGTGGGAGTGGTGGCCAACGTTTGGGCAGCCACGAACTTAATAGACGATAGACCTTCCGTTGCGAAGTCGGAGGAATCATCGGAGGAGGAAGAGCACTTTATGTTACCGACCAAAGCCGTTTTACCTTTAGGTATCGTAGCGTTTTGTGCCATGACGGGAGAGGGCGCAATGGCTGACTGGTCTGCTATTTTTATGAATAAAGTTTTAGCACAAACCGAATCTTACAGCGCTTTGGCTTTTGGTGCATTCGGTACGGCTATGACCATTGGGCGTATCTTCGGAGATGGGTGGACGACTCGATTTGGCAAATCTAAATTGCTGATCTACAGCAGTATTTTTTCGATGGCGGGGTTAGCTTTAGTGGTACTTACTCCTTTGCCCGAGTTAGCCTTTGTTGGATTTTTCTTAGTTGGGATAGGCCTAGCCAACGTCGTTCCGATTGTGTACTCTACTGCCGGCAACCTCAAGGGAATTGAACCGAGTGTTGGCATCGCCATGGCGACTACGGTAGGTTATGCTGGCTTTTTTGTGGGCCCACCAACGATTGGATTTTTGTCCGATCAGTTTGGATTAAGGCTTGGGTTATGTTTTGTATTAGTATTGTTTTTTGCCATGTTAGTTTTGGTGATGAGGAGGAAAACGTAGATTTTTTCAGCCTAAAACGTTTACTAAAATTACTAGCTCCGCAAATCAAGAATTGATAATCCGCAACTCTATATTTGGAAATGTGCCGTGCCTCTGGCACTCTTTGGCTTAACGAGATTTTTAATTTTGTAGCTACCGATGTACTGTCCCTCTGGGACTTTTCAGCACACCTAGGTTTTTACATAAGTTTATAAAAGCACCAGAGGTGCGCAACATCGGTAGCTACAAGATCATAATTCTTCTCACGTCAAAGTCCCAGCGGGACGACACCCGCCTGCCGACAAGTAATTATAACAATTAATTTACGTAACTAAAGATCAAATTGAGTATTGCTAAGTATTAAATTCTGATTTGCGGAGCTACGAAGTTTACCAAACGTTTTTCGAGCCAAATTCAATTTTCTCCTCACCAATCCGTATTTTTCCCTCCTAAAAAATTAAATTAACAAACCATGAAAAGACCATTTCGATTTTTCCTCTCTTTTATTTTCATAACAATTCATTTACACATTCTTGCTCAAATAGATATTTCTTCCAAAATCGAAGACATAGCCATCATTGACGAAAAAATCATGGTGGAGATGCGGGATGGTATTCGCCTTGCCACCGACGTCTATCGCCCCAAAACGGATCAGCCTGTTCCGATTATTTTTTCGAAAACGCCCTACAACTTCAACTCATGGGGTGACGGCAAAGAACGAACTCGAACCAAACAACGTGCTTACGAAGCTGTCAAGAGAGGATACGCTTACGTCGTGCAAAATGAACGTGGAAGATATTTTTCCGAAGGCAAATGGGACATCCTCGGAGTACCCCTTACCGATAGTGAAGATGCCTTTACGTGGATGGCGAACCAACCTTGGTCGAATGGAAAAATCGGGACATTGGGTTGTTCCTCCACCGCAGAATGGCAAATGGCAGTTGCGGCTTTGGATCATCCTGCGCACGCGGCGATGGTGCCCCAAGGCTTCGGGGCTGGAGTGGGGAAGGTAGGTGATTACTGGGAGCAAGGCAATTGGTACAAAGGAGGGGCAACGCAAATGTTGTTTATCTCGTGGTTGTATTCGGTGCAGAATGATGAGTTTCGACCCAGAGTGCCGCAAGGGGCAACGCAGGAAGATTTACAAAGGATTTCAAGATTCTACGACTTAGCTTCCGAAGCACCTCGACAGGATTGGAACAAAGCGTTCCGTCATCTTCCCGTTGCGGACATTATTAAAAATGTAAGCGGTACAAAAGGAATTTATGATAAAATGATCCAACGCAAACCCAACGATCCCGAATGGTTTCAAGGAGGATTGTACCATGATGATATGGGATTTGGTGTACCCAGTTTTTGGTTTGTTTCGTGGTATGATGTTTCGGTCAGCCCCAACATTGAACTCTTCAATCACGTCACTAAAAAGGCAAGAGATAAAGAAGTGAGAGATAATCAATACCTAGTGATTGCGCCGACGTTGCATTGCCGATTTACACGCGCTACGGAAAATACCATCGTAGGAGAAAGAAGTGTGGGAGATGCTCGCCTGAATTACGATGAATTGATTTACGGATGGTTTGACTTTTGGCTAAAGGGAGAAAAAAATAATTTTCAGGAAGAAACGCCAAAGGTGCATTACTTCACGATGGGATCAAATGAATGGAAAACGGCTAGTATTTTTCCTCCAAAAAATGCGGCAATGACCACCTACTATTTGCACAGCGGAGGTCGGGCCAATAGTTTGTTCGGGGATGGCAGTTTGTCCACCCAAAAACCAACGACTAACGAAACGCCCGATGAATTTACTTACAATCCTCTCAACCCTGTTCCTTCCTACGGCGGAAATGTTTGTTGTACGGGAGGAGCGATTGAGGGAGGTGCATTCGATCAGCAGCAGATGGAAACCCGCCATGATATTTTGGTGTATTCTACGCCACCGTTAGAAGAGGGCGTAGAGTTGACTGGATTTATTGAAAGTAGCCTTTACGTTTCCTCGGATGCAAAAGACACCGATTTTACCATCAAACTTATTGATGTATATCCCGACGGAAGGGCTTATAATTTAGACGAAACTATCCAACGGGCACGCTATCGAGAAGGGTACGACAAAGAAGTTTTTATGGAAAAAGATAAGATCTATCAATTGGATTTGACACCCATGGCAACGAGTAATTATTTTAAAAAAGGGCACCAAATTCGAATTGAAATCTCCAGTAGCAATTTTCCTAGATTTGACCGAAACTTAAATACGGGTGGAAATAATTATGATGAAAAAGATGCAGTAACGGCACGCAACAAAATTCATCATTCCGCAAAATATCCATCGCAGATACGATTGCCGATTGTGAAAAAATGATGTAACTGCTTGGGAGAAAAGAGAGGTGAAAAACTGGCAATGAGATGATGAGGCAGAATATTACTTCAATGCCCCAGCAATCACCGCCGTCGTCCACGCTGCCTGAAAATTATACCCTCCCGTGATGCCATCAATATCCATGACCTCTCCCGTAAAATATAAATTGGGAACAGCTTTACTTTGCATCGTTTTGAAGTCAATGCTCTCCAAACTGACTCCGCCACAGGTGACAAATTCTTCTTTAAAAGTAGTCTTGCCATTCACCTCGTAAACATCATTCGTTAGAATGTTTACGAGTTTGTTCACCCCTTTTTTGCCCAATTCTTCCCATCGCTTTTGGGGAGACAGCTTGCATTTTTCTAAAAGATATGACCACAGTCTTTCTTTGAGCGCGTAGGGTCTTACGTTGGCGAGGTACTTACGTGCATGTATTGTTATGATATTTTTAATCTTCCGTAAGACGACTTCGTGGTTGAGTTCATTTACCCAGTTGACTTGCACTTTAAACTCATAATTCATCTCATTCAAAATCCTAGCACCAAAAGCAGACAACTTTAAAATGGCTGGTCCACTCATTCCCCAGTGTGTAATCAAAAGCGGGCCATTGGATTTAAGTTTCGTTCCTTGGATACTCACTAAAGTTTGCTCAACGACGATCCCCATGAGTTCCGTTATTTTCTCTTGGGGCATATTAAACGTAAAAAGCGAAGGAACGGGTTCTTCAATTTGATGTCCCAGGTTTTCTAACCATTCTAAGCCTTTTCGCCTCGGAGACCCCCCCGTAGCAATGATGACTTTATCAAAAATTGCGTTAGGAAAAATGGGCTTCGAAAACTGTAATTCTAGCTTTCCTTCTTGGGGGAAAATAGCCTTGACTCCTTTTTGTATTTCTATGGTTATACCTCGTTGAGTGGTTTCTTTTAGCAAGCAATCAATTACCGTTTGAGAACTTTGGGAAATGGGAAATACCCGACCGTCTGCTTCAACAAATAAGGGAACGCCCCTCGACTCAAACCACTCCACAGTGTGTTGCGTATTAAACAATCGGAAAGCCTGCTTTAATTTTTTCCCACCACGGGGGTAGGCATTGGCGAGGTCTTTTATGTTGGTGCAGCCATTGGTCACATTGCATCTACCACCACCCGAAATTTTTACTTTGGATAGTAGTTTTTTAGATTTTTCTAAAATAACTACCTGAGCCTGCGGATGATTTTTTTTTGCCGCAATAGCCGCAAAAAATCCCGCTGCCCCACCACCAATAATTGCTACTTTCATAAATTTTAAATTAAGATACGAAAATAGAAAAAGCATTTATCAATTGGAGCTAAGACCAAATGAAATGTTGACGAAAGATTTTAAAAGCAAGATTTGGCTGTTTATAATTTTTATTTTTAGCCAAAACGCTAAAAAAAATGTAGATTTGGCTAAAAATAATTAAACCAGAAAATCCATTTATGGAAAAAATATTTGTAGGTCGGACGCAAGAAAGTAAAATCCTGAGAGAATTATTAGCAACTCCCGAGTCAGAATTTGTTGCGCTCTACGGTAGAAGAAGGGTCGGTAAAACTTTTTTAATTGAAACTGTCTATAAAAAACAAATAGTATTTTCAATAACGGGACTCAACGGGGTTAGCTCCAAACTTCAACTGGAAAATTTTAAAAACATACTGAATGCTCAAATGGGCGGCACTTCCGAATTGCTATCTCCTCCCACGTCGTGGTTACAAGCATTTTTTTTCCTCCAAACTCATTTGGCTAAAATCAAGCGTAAAGAAAAAATGGTCATCTTCATTGATGAGTTACCTTGGCTAGCTACGGGTAAATCCAATTTTCTTCCCGCCCTAGAAAATTTTTGGAACAGTTGGGCATCCAAGCGCAGTGATATTATTTTGGTGGTTTGTGGTTCGGCAGCTTCGTGGATGATTTCGAACGTAGTGAAAAGTAGAGGAGGACTGCACAATCGAATCACGAGAAGAATTAGATTACTCCCTTTCATGCTGTACGAGACAGAACAGTTTTTAAAAAATAGAAACATCAAAATAGACCGCTACGCTATCTTACAACTTTATATGACTATGGGAGGAATTCCGCATTATCTGAAGGAAGTCAGGAAGGGAAAAAGTGTCACTCAGGTGATTGATGAAGTTTGTTTTTCCAAGGATGGACTGCTCCGAGACGAATTTAAAAATTTGTACGAAGCACTTTTTTCAAAGCCAGAGAAATATATTGACATCATCAAAACCTTAGCAAAAAAGCCAAAGGGATTAACTAGAAACGAAATCATCAAAACCTGTAAACTTTCATCGGGTGGAACGACCACACGAGTTTTGGAAGGTTTGGAAGAATCGGGATTTATCGAAAAATATTATCCCGTGGGCAATGATCTAAAGTTGGCATTGTATAAGCTCATTGACCCATATTCTGCTTTCTATCTAAAATTTATTTTGAACACTAAATCAAAAGGAGAAGGGATTTGGTTAAAAAAAATCAACAGTGCTTCCTACCGAAGTTGGAGCGGATTTGCATTCGAAAGGTTATGCCTATCACACCTCAAGCAAATAAAAAAATCACTAGGCATAGCTGGCGTATATAGTGAAGCATCTTCGTGGCGAGGCAAAAACTTTGAGACGGACGAAGGGGTACAAATTGATTTGATTATCGAACGTAGGGATAATGTTATTAATGTGTGTGAAATTAAATTTTCGCAGGACAAATTTACTATCACTAAAAGATACGCAGAGCACCTCAAAAATAAGCTATCTACTTTCCGACAGCATATCAAGACGCGTAAGCCCATCTTTTTGACGATGATTACAACTTTCGGCGTGGTAGAAAATCAATATAGTAATTCCATAGTGGAGCAAGAGGTGGTGATGAGTGCTTTATTTGAAAAGTGACAACTAACTTTTATTATTAGTATTTGATTATGTAAATGCGCTGAAATATTTAGAAACTAAGTACCACATTGGAGAGATAGTACCAGCAAGGTTTTAAATCGTACCAGATAAAAGATACTCATTTTTGAACCATGATTTTTTTAATCAGCACGTCGTCCTCTTTTTTTATCCTCAAAAAATAGATACCATTTTCGAGATGGGCGGTAGTTATTTCGGCGCGTTCATCATTATCTATAAATAAAAAATGCTGTAACAATTGGCGGCCTTGAACGTCCATTAACTCCAACTCGTAATCATCAGCCACTCCGCTTTTATTTTTTATAAAAAAATGATCACCTGCTGGGTTTGGGAAAATTTCAAACGTCGCCTCACTCAACTCCTGAGTTGAAGTAGTAAAAAGATAATCACAAGGGAAATTAAAATCAGGATTTTTATAAAAAATATTAGGATCCTCATAGCATCGAAATACTGGACTAAAACCTGAAGGTAATTGTGTAAATGAATCACCAAACAACCCTGAACTACCAATATTTCCGATGCGCTCAATAATTACTGCATTTCCTCCTGAAACATTAAATCCCCACTCTAAATAAAAATCAAAATCTGGTAGATTACCCAAGTAAAGAACTCGTAAATTTTCGTTATTAATAGTAACAGAACTCACAGAGTCAACTATCACTCTAAAAACGCCAGTATCAGAAAAACTTAGTTGACTCCCTCTATAATAGTTTACAAATGCCCCAACTTTTATTTCAAACGTATCTCCAGCTTGTGCTGAGAAATCATATAAAACATGAAACTCATCCTCAAAATGATAATAAACTCTGTCACCATCTCCATACATTACCAAGCTAGCTTCAGGGATTAATTCAGTCACATTTCCGTCATTGAATGAGTATTCAATCTTACGAGCTGATTGTCCATTAATTAATGTATCAATAGTAGATTCAAACATAAAAAACTCACAATGGGGACCAGGACCATTATAACACTGAGGTGAATGGTACCATTTTGCACCAATGGGTGCAAAAGGCTGTTGAGCGGATAAAGCAAAAGTAGAGAAGAAAAAGAAGAGGTAGATTGATCGCTTCATAATATTTATTTTTTAAAAACTGTTAGCCTAATGGCTGATAATAATCTGATGGGTGCTGGAGAGAACACTCTTCTCACCTTTTCGATCGTTCGGCTGTAAATACTGTAAAAAATAAACCCCACTCATATACCTTTCGACATCTATCATATAAGTCGTTTCCATCTTATCAGCTTTAAATTCTAACACTACTCTTCCATTCATATCTACCAATCGAAATATTCCATCTTTCCTCCCTTCCTGATTTTTAAAAAAGATATTCAAATAATCAGATGTCGGATTCGGATAAGTTTTGATGACAAAGGGTGGAGCTTCATTTAGATTATCAGTAGAAGTATCCAAGTGACAGCCAGGTACCAAACAGCCATATTCATCTAGTTTTATCAGCCATCCTTTTTGCCCATCACCACTTCCATCAGGAGAAAAATCATCAGACTCTCCACACATAATATAACCTCCATCTGGTGTACATCGTACATCGTGTATTCGATGTATGAAATGAGTTGTCAATCCTAAAAAGGTAAAATCTCTACTCCAAAGACTATCTCCTTCTATTGACACTCTAGCTAGCCATGGCTGTATGCCCCATGTAGTATCGTTGTATCCATATTGATTTCCCCACACGGTAAAAGCTGTATCTATTTCACTTTCTACAATATCATAGAGATGATTGAACGAAGAATGCGGTTGGTGGTATATTGGATTATGCCATTCCACTTCTAAGTT
>JBCCJE010000104.1:0-10465 GCA_039027925.1 Bacteroidota bacterium | reverse complement strand
TGAAGATAGAAATAATCAACCCTAAAAATAATTTAACATTTTGATTAGTTTTACGCCAAGTGATAAAAACGGTTTTACTCATTAGAAAAATAAAGACTAACTATATAATGAAACGTATAAATGTATCATCTGAGATTGGGCAGTTAAAAAGGGTCATTATCCACAGACCCGACGAAGGTATTGAAAGAATTTCACCTAAAAGAGCAGAGGAGTTATTATTCGATGATATTGTGTATTTGCCCCAAATGCAAAGTGAGCACGATACTTTCACTAATGTTTTAAAAGCGTTTTTGGGAAATGAAAATGTACTAGAGACGCAACAACTGATTTACGAGGCACTTGAATACGATGAGGAAGGCCGTCAAGAAATCATAACGTTAACCGTGGATTTTGAAGAACTGCCTCAACAGTGTATTGAACAACTCTCAGAAATGAAGAATGATTATTTGGCGGAGGTTTTGATTACGGGTTACGACGAAAAAAACGATCATATTCTTTTTGATCCCATTCCTAATTTTATTTTCACTAGAGATATTGCTATTACGGTAAACGATCACGTCATCATTACCAAGGCAGCAAAGATGGCGAGAGCGAGAGAAAATTTTTTGACCCGATTTATTTTCTGGTCGCATCCCATTTTTCAAAAATTAAAAAAGGAAGGACGAATCATCAATCTGAATAAAAAAGATGATTTTCCACCCTCCAAAAAGGGCGAATCGGTATCCATTGAAGGAGGGGATATGATGATTATTAATGAGGACTATCTGCTGATTGGGTGTAGCGAGCGCACCACACAGCATGCGGTGCGCTCCCTGAGAGATGTTTTATTCGAAAAAGGAGTAGTAAAAAATGTAGTACAAGTCAATATTCCCAATGATCGTTCGTACATGCACATAGATACTATTTTTACCCAAATTCATAATAATCACATTGTGGCGTACAAGCCAATAGTTGTAGATGGGATGACCTCCAATGTAGAAGTTCACAAAATCAATGGTACGAGTCGGTTTTACAATTCGATTAGGGAATTTTTCCTCAATGAGATTAATCCCAAAATGGAATTTATTTTGAGCGGCAACGGCGAATCTCCTTACCAAGAAAGAGAACAATGGACTGATGGGTGTAACTTGGTCGCCATTAAGCCCGGTGTTGGAATTACCTATGATCGGAATACTAAAACTTGCGAGGCTTTCCAACAACTCGGATATCAATTGATTCCTGCAAATGAATTGTTAGAAAAAATAGAAAAAGGGAAAATTCACCCCGATAAGGTTCAAAATACTATCATCACGCTACCTTCCAACGAGCTTTCAAGGGCGAGGGGAGGATCGCATTGTATGACTTGCCCGATTGAAAGAGAGTAATCATTTAATATCTTTTATCTTGTAATTATCTTCTTGGATATTTGCTCTTCTAGTTCGTTTAAATTTTCCATTTTTCGTTTGGAAGAATACTTTTGTCTTTTGTTTCTTGACATTTCCATTGGCATCCGTTACCCGCTTCTTTTGGATAATGTCCAATCGGGTATCTCCATTAATATCTTGAATCCAACTATCCAATTGATAGGTTTTTCCATTTTTCTCATAAAAATAGGCGAGGTCTTTTTTAGGATTTAATTGTTCGTTGCGGAGATTGTACATGATGAGTTTATCCCGCTGCTGCTCGTCCTTAATTCTGATAATGTAATAATCATCCAGTTGGTGTCCACGGATCAAAGCAACGTGGTGTGGCTCATTACCATCTTGTACCAAACTCTTTTTTAAATTATTGGGAAAGTATTGTTGGAAATAGGGCGATACTTTTTTTCCCGTAAAGTAATAATCGTAATCCGTTGTATTTTCCCCACGACCGTACAGGTGAAGATTCCCTACGCTCCATTCGTCGAATTGATTTTTAAATGTCTCCAAATCATTAGCTTTCAAATACGATGTAGAGGTAGTGGTTGTTTCTTCTACTAGAATTTCTTCCTTATCCATCTGACCAAACAAAACATTTACAAACAGAAAAGAAAGCAGTAACAAATATGTTTTTTTCATAATAATTTAATTTTAGGTTATAAAAAAAACCGAAGGCGATGGTGCTATCGGCATGAAATAATTCTTATGTTGATGAGCAAGTGTTCACTTGACAATCTGACTTTTTTCCAAAAAATAATCTTGTGGATTTTTCGTATTGGCTGGAAGGGATATTTTAAAATCTTGCAAATAGATTGTTTTGTAACAATTCAATTACAAAAAATACTAACTCATATTGCTTTCCTAAAACGATTGATAATATGATATGTTCAATCCTAGGTATTGGGTAGGAGACTGGTCAAAGAAATTTTCTGATGATAACATTTTGTGATGGTGATCCTATCGCTCTGGGTAAATATTCAGCCAATTGGTAAGCCCTATTTTTTGCTCCAAGGCAATTAAGCCTTGGGTTCTTTTCATCAACCTCGAATGTTCTGCCATTAGTTACAATCTTTTCACCTCTTCGAGATTAACGTTAATACAAAGTGGTCGGAAGATATGCCCAATATCAAGGATTTGGCATATCTAGTTTGCCAAAAAAGATTTTCTAAGTAGCCTAATATCATCAAAATATGCACGACCCTAAAATTATGGAAAAAACTCCACCAACCTAACCAGTCAAATTTTTTCGGATACACTCTTGGCTGCCCAGTATCCACACATGCCGTGTACTCCGCCGCCGGGAGGGGTGGAGGCCGAGCAAATAAAAATTTTCGGATGAGGGGTTGTGTAAGGATTCCAACGGGCTACTGGTCGGGTGAACAATTGAGTGATGTCGGCAGCACCTCCGGTTACTGCACCGCCTACGTAATTGGGATTATATCGCTCAAAGCCCTTAGTGGAGATGCTGCTTTTTTTCAAAATAATATCTTTAAATCCCGGTGCAAATCGCTCTATTTGATTTTCAATTTCGAGCGACATATCTCTTTCCGACTCAAAGGGAACGTGACAATATGCCCAAAGCGTATGCTGTCCCCGTGGGCTTCGGGTGTCATCAAACTGGCTTTGCTGCGCCGCAACGATAAATGGTTTTTCGCAGTACTTCCCGTGCCAAGCGGCTTTTTCGCTGTGGGCAATTTCTTCCATCGTACCGCCAATGTGCAGCGTTGAGGCCTCTAAGCAGCGTTGATCTTTCCACGGAATAGGAGCACTCAGGGCATAGTCTATCTTGAATGTACCCATACCAAAATGATACTTCCGCAACCGCCTGACGTAAGACGCAGGTAGTACTCCTTCGGCGATGTCTGCCAATTGTAATGGATCGGTATCAAACAGGTAGGCTTTCGCATCGGGTAATTCTCCGAAGTGCTTTATTTTTTTTGAAAAAATAATTTCTCCACCCGCTACCTTAAAACATTGTAACAAAGCATTTGCAATGGACTGTGATCCACCTTTAGCTACTGGCCAATCAACGGCGTGACCCGTAGCCGAAAAAATCAAACCCAACGCCGCCGTAAACCATTTTTCCAAAGGCAGAACGCTATGCCCTGCGCATCCTGCAAACAATGCTTGCGCCCGTTTTTCTTTAAAAAATAATCGGGCGAGAACGGTGGAAGGTAGGGCAGCCTTGATCCCGAATTTTGCTAGGAAAAAAGGATGCTTGGGGATGCCCAAGGGTTTAAGACTATCTTCTAGTAGCCAGTCAATTCGCTCCGCCAAGGGGCGAATCAAGTTGATGTAAGACTTGGCATCCACCCCCAAACCTGCGGCGGTGGTCTCAATGGATTTGGAAAGAATAATGGCTGGCTCATCGTCCGTCGGATGCGCTACGGATGCTTTCGGATAGATCCATTCTAAGCCGTACTTTTCCAAATGAAGTTCTTGAAAATACGGAGACAAAATACCCATGGGATGGACTGCCGAACAAACATCGTGGCGAAAATTGGGCAGGGTGAGTGCTGCCGTTCGAGTGCCCCCTCCAACGGTAGGGGCAGCTTCTATTATAAGTGCCTTGAGTCCTTTTTGTGCAAGAAAAATACCTGCGCTGAGTCCGTTGGGCCCCGAACCAATGATGACGGCATCGTAATCTTTTTTCATATTATTTCCATTCTGTCGGCCAAGGCATTTTTTGTTTTAAGTCCTTGATGTAGGCGTAGCTTTCTTCCATCAGTCCATCCTTGGCATCGTGGATGCGCCAATGCAATCGTCCGTTGTGGAGTTGAGGGGATTCTACCATAATCACTCGGAGGTCGCCCCGCTCGAAGTGGCAGCGCTTTTGAACGGATCGCAGTAATTTTTCTTGGTGGAGATGCCCATCCCCGAAATTCCACCCGATGACTTCTCCCGCTATCGTCTCGCCATCAAACCAATAATAGCTATCAATATTATCCACCGCCTTGGGGAGTAGGTCTTGTAAAATCCGCCCCGGTAGGTGCATCATCCTAAAGGAAATCATACGGGAAAGCACGGCGTTGGTGGTTCTTTCGTCGTAGAAATAACTCAGTTGCTTGCGGGCGTCGGGCGATGTTTTTCTGATGTTGGGTTCTAGTTTGGTGAGCTTGCAGCCATCCTTAAATAGCCAAACCGAGTAGGGCCAAGTGCCAGCGTAGTATCGCATAGAGAGTAAAAACGAAATGTGCTTTGGGAAAAAATTTCCCATAATCGTAAAGACCAAAAACCACAATACAAATAGAAGAATGATAAAAATACTCGACACATCCGTCGGCATTAACTCGGGATGGTATCCGAATAACAACCATCCTCCATAAACCATGATGACGTTCCATTCCATCGGAACGCCCATCGGAAAATTGATAAAAATGAATGTATGAAATGCCGTCATCCCCAACAAACAATAAAACATGATCTCCTGCGACCATCCTAAAAATGTACCCGCCATGAGCAAAATTGGAAGGGCAAATTCGACTACCGTTCCAAAATGTGCTACGTAGATGGCGGTGCGGCTCATCCTCAAATCGTTGGGATAGTTTTTGAACATCAACCGTTTGAGCCATTTAAAATTTAAAAATGGACTGTTGCTGATCATTACCGCTACCACCGAAGTGAAGGTGGGGGTCAATTTAGAAAAAGCCGCCCAAAACCAAACCGAGAACCAAACGATCTTGAGTGCTCCGCCCGTTTCCATTGGGAATAAAAAAACAAATAGGGACGGATACCAAACATCAGCTCTGGCCGCTAAAAATATTTGAGTATCTAGCGTACCCAAGATTGGAAGTAAAATCAAAATGGGTAAAACGACCTCGGGCGTTACGGCGGAGGCTAGGCAAGCCACAAAAAGAAAATACAATAACGCCCCGTATAACAAAACATCTACAACATTTCTTTTGTCCCCCAAAAACTTAAACATAGGTGACTTGACCGTACCGGGGATAAACCAATAAGTGATAGCGCCCATGATCGGCATGTACCTACCCGTGAGTGGACCACTAGCACCACCTAGCCCGATGACTTCGATTAAGATAGTCCAAGTCAGGGCTTTGCCGAGGGCTTCTAGCTTGAACCACCAAGTCCCAATGGTGTCAAGGCTGCCCAATTCCGTAGAGTAGGCACAAAAAACTATCCATATCCAGATGTAAAAAACTATTTTTAAAGTATAAAAAATCACCGTAAAGGCGGGCGCACCGAAGCCCTGCATCGCCCACGCTTGACATACTTTTTTTGCCCTTTCGGGAAAAGGTAATTTTTTCCACTCCTCAAAGTTGTAGGGGAGGTCGGCGGGCTTCATTAAAAAATCTTTGATCCACATGGTTGGTTTTGTTACTGTTGTTTTTTGTAAGCCGAAGGTTTAACTCACGGGGTAAATTGGAAATTACCCCGTGAGGGTAGGTTGTTCAAAAGTCTATACCTTTTGTATAGCACTTTTACAGCGCCCTGTCAGGGCTTACTCTAGATTTTTATGGTTACACAGGGCGCTACCCCGTAAATTAGAATTTAATACTTGGCAATACTCAATTTGACCTTTGCCTACGTCAACTAATTGTTATAACTGTGGGCTAACAGGTGTCGTCCCTCTGGGACTTTGACTACTTGTAAATATATTGTTAATTTTTACCGAGGTGTTGTCCCGCTGGGACTTCTGAAGCCACCGAGGTCTTGGGACTATCTATAAGAGCACCAGAGGTGCGGCATCTCGGTAGGTCATAACAGTATATTTACAAGTAGCTAAAGTCCCAGAGGGACGGCACATTTTGGAATGAAAAGCTGCTGAACATTAATTTTTAATTTGTGAGGCTATCGCCCTGTTTAATCATAAAAATACAAGTAAGCCCTGACGAAGGACTATAAAAAGTGACACCACTCTATAACATAGTTTTGAACATCCGACCCCGTGAGGGTGAAGCCCTAAGTTAATGAAATTCGGCGTTATTCCAGTTCCTTCAGCGCCTCCCCGTAATCGTACTGTAGGTCTTCCTCTAGCTTGGGTAATTTTTTTCTGATGGCTTCGATTTGTCGGTCGTACAAATTAGTCAATACTCGATTACGTCGGTAAGAAGGCGAGAAGGCTTTCATTTTTTCGCAGAAGTACAGCAAGAGTTCTACCTCGGTATCTTTCCTTTTGGAGTAGCGAATGTATCGCTTGGTCGCTCGTAGAATTTTACGAACAGCTTTTTTGATATAAAAATAACTATGGGTATTGATGTCATCAAACATTTCGTCCATGATGCGCTTCACGCCCCGAATGTAGCCTTCTTCGTTGGACTTTTCGTAGAGGAGGTAAGTGAGCAACTCTTTATTTTCTTTCTTGAATTTTGCTAGCGTCAGGCAAAGCTCTATCAATTCTTTGGGTGATCGTTGGTGAAGTTCTCGTTTTAATTCTGATACTGTAGCAGTTTGCATGGATATTGTTATAATTTTTTAAAATGGAGTAAAAACAGCATTCTCTAGCTTTGGTTTATCGGGGATACTTTTCTACCTTGAAGAGGCACAAAATTAACAAAACGAAAATCATTTTTTCCCAACCCCTCACCAATGGATAAAAATATCCCCAACGAATCAACCTCGCCACCCAAGGCGCAGCCATATTCCCTTAGTTACAAACGCTACGTCCTCTTGATCCTCACCGGAGTTTACGCTTTCAATTTTATTGACCGACAAATTTTAGTCATTCTCCAAGAACCCATCAAAGCAGATTTGGGATTGAGTGATACTCAGTTGGGGTTGCTCACGGGGTTAGCTTTTGCGGCCTTGTACGTCATTTTGGGGCTACCCATTGCGAGGTACGCCGATAATAATAATCGAAAAAATGTAGTCTCGCTCTCCTTGGTCGTATGGAGTGCCATGACTGCCATCTCGGGGCTAGCGCAAAATTTTACTCAAATATTACTGGCTCGAATTGGTGTAGGGATCGGAGAAGCAGGGGGTAGCCCGCCGGCGCACTCCATCATCTCGGATTACTACGAACCAGCAAGAAGAGCGACCGCCCTTTCCATTTATTCTACGGGGGTTTACATCGGTATTTTTTTGGGATTTTTGATAGGGGGAATGATTGCCAAAAATTATGGTTGGCGAGTAGCTTTATTTGCTTTGGGTATTCCTGGTATTTTTTATGCCCTGCTCGTGTACCTCACGGTAAAAGAGCCGATAAAAGGCGGGCTAGATAAAAATCCAACAACGGAAAGTAAGCTAACCACAACGGATGTAATCAAATTGTTACAAAGTAAAAAGACCTTTGTTTTTTTGGCATTGGCTACTGGTTTTCAATCCTTCGGCAATTTTGGTATCGGAAATTGGCTGCCTTCTTTTTTAGCACGATCCCACGGTATGGACATTCAAAACATCGGTATCGTGCTAGGTATCCTCGCCGCACTCGGTGGGGGGCTAGGTACTTTTAGTGGTGGATGGATGACCGATAAGCTCCGTAAGTATAGTGTTAAGTGGTATTGTTGGCTGCCAGCCATAGCTACTATTGTCAATTTTTTACCAGCTTCTTTTGTTTTTTTTGGAAACCCTACACCAGCAGTATTGACTGTCTTGGGGATGTCTTATTTTTTATCAGCCCTATATTTGGGGCCTTCCATTGCGGTCACGCACAGTCTTGTACCCGCCGAGATGCGAGCCTTTGCTTCTGCCGTTTTATTCTTTGTTTTAAATTCCCTCGGCATGGGATTGGGGCCTCTAGTCATTGGTGCTCTGAGCGATTGGTTAGAACCAACGCTAGGACAGGATGCCTTGCGGTGGGCTTTCACTTGTACTTTTATCTCAGGTAGCTTTGCCTCCATACTTTTTTATTTAGCTGGGAAAAATTATGAGAGGGAGGTGGGGGAGATGAGCGAGGAGTGAGAGGCTTGGCTGCGTAGGGATGTATTTGCTCTTTTGCGGAGTACTGCTACTGCTTGTGGTTTTGTCTGCTCCTTATTCATCACTCATCATTCATCACTCTTCTCTCCCACCTCACACTCAAAATCGAACCTTCCATTTTCTCGTGTGTACCTATCTCAAATTTATCATTTCAAAAAAAGTTTTTTTATGAAAAAAATATTCATTCTAATTGGCTGCTTGACTTTTTGTTTAGCTAGTAGCTTAGCGCAAAAGCCACAAGAGATTTTAGGCATTGCAAAAGAACAGCAATCCAAAGAATACTACGAAAGACAACACCAACTTTGGCGAGGTGTGGTTCAAAAGGATCAAAAAAATGCTAACGCTTGGTGGCAAATGTACAAGGCGCAGCGGGCTTTTTTACAGCTCTCCGAACCTAAGATTTGGGCAAACGATCAAAATGCAATTTTTAAAAAATTAGAACCCATCGTGGGGAAGGCTAAGCGCAACGTGGGGAACTCGTACGAATATTTTTTGATGGAGTACGCCAATACCAAGGATAGAGATCGAATTCAATTTATAGAAAAAGCCTACCAAATAGATCCTACTCGCAAGGAGGCATTCGAAGGATTGCTAATTCACTACACCTTGACATTTCAAGACAGGAAGGCGGAAGAGATGGCGAAAAAGATGCTCGAAAGTAATTACTACTCGAACGCCTGCTTGATGTGGAATTATAATCAACTGCAAACCATCGAACCCAATGGTATCTTCATCACCAATGGTGATTTGGATGCTATTCCAAAATGGGTGCTCCAAGGTAGTCAAGAGCTTCGCAAAGATGTGTTGGTGATCAGCAAGTGGATGATGTCCGCCGATGAGAAGTATCGGAAAACGGTATTTCAAAAAATAAACGTGCCCGCCTCTGACCAGTCTGTTAAGGATTTTCCGAATACGGTTGCGTACATTAATCACTTGGTCAAATACATCATGGAAAATGCAACGCAGAATGTTTACGTGGCTTGTGGTACTCCTGTTCATTTTTTTGAGAATACGGGCATTGCGGATAAAGTTTATCTGGTGGGTAATGCTTTTGTATATTCTAAAAAAGACTTTGACAACGAAAAAGTTTTAGTGAAAAATTTGGAAGCCAAATACGAGTTGGGTTATCTACTGGTGAATTTTCAAAAACATCCCGAAGATGCGATGATTAAATCCCAAATGAATCCTACCTACATTCCAGCCTTGATGAAGGCAAAACAATACTTTGAACAGAAAGGAAATAGGAGTAGAGCAAGTTATTATGCTTCCCTCATTCAACAAATCACGAAGGATAGCGGAAGGGAAGAGGAGATAAAGTCGTGGTATAAGGATTAGGGATTAAGAATTAAAAATTATGGATTATGAATTAGGAGTGTACAAAGTTTTTGAGTTTGGGTATTTTTTCGTTAGGGATGAGTTCAATTAAGAAAAACGGAGTCGGTACTACGTACCTCTAGTGGTATTTCAATTGGTAATTTTCTACAAACGGAGTCGGTCTTCCAGACCTTTTAAAGCTTTGCCATTGAATTAGGCCTATAGGGCCGACTCCGTTTGTAGAAAATTACCAATTGAAATACCACTAGAGGTACGTAGTACCGACCCCGATGGTTTAAATTCGTTATAAAACACCAACAAAAACACTTTTCCCAAAACTTCAAAAAACTTCGCATACCTCTAATTGAGAATTATGGATTGAGAATTGTCCACGAAAACTTGGTACATTCCTAATTGAAAATTAGAGAATTTGTAGGGAATATATGTCGTCCCTCTGGGACTTTTACATTTTGTAAATTTATTGTTATGGCTACCCATGTTCCGTCCCTCTGGGACTTTGATATTTTGTAAAATTATTGTTATGGCTACCTATGTTTTGTCCCTCTGGGACTTTTACATTTTGTAAGATTATTGTTATTGCTACCCATGTTCCGTCCCTCTGGGACTTTGATATTTTGTAGATTTATTGTTATGGCTACCTATGTTCCGTCCCTCTGGGACTTTTACATTTTGTAAATTTATTGTTATGGCTATCCATGTTCCGTCCCTCTGGGACTTTTGAATTTTGTAAATTTGTTGTTATGGCTACCCATGTTCCGTCCCTCTGGGACTTTTGAATTTTGTAAATTTATTGTTATGGCTACCTATGTTCCGTCCCTCTGGGACTTTTACATTTTGTAAATTTATTGTTATGGCTA
>JBCCJE010000103.1:0-10510 GCA_039027925.1 Bacteroidota bacterium | reverse complement strand
TATTCATTATTAATTTTTCATTATTCATTACAACTTATGCTCTTGCCAACAAAACAATATTCTTAGTAAATACTTTTCCTTCCTGCATAATCGTAACTGCCATTACTCCGGGAGTGCCTTTGCTCAAGTCTAATTTTTGATTATAGTCACCATCGAAATTATTTAAGTTCTCTGAGTAGATCACTCTTCCTTGGACATCAACAATTCTTACCGTGATTGGCTTAGCTTCCGATTGGAATCTTAAATTCAAGTCGCCGTAAGTTGGGTTAGGAAACGCTTCCAAACCTTCTAGTTGTAAGATACCATTGGTAGGCGATTGAATGGGAGACTCAATGATTTCAGGAACTTCCTCCACGATGGATTCTTCCACTACGGGCATTTCTACTTCGGCTTCTTCCGTTGGGCAATCTTTAAATTGCGCAGTCACGTCGTACTCTATGCCATCTCGAGTGAAGGTAATGACGAATCTATCGCCGGGGTTATGCTTGTTGCGTTCGGTCAGTAGTTCTCGGTGCGAACGAACTTCGATCCCATCAATGGCAGTGATGTAATCTCCCTTCAAAAGATCAACTTCGTAGGCGGGCGTATCTTCGATCACACCAGTCACTCTCACCCCTTTGGAACTGTATGAAGTACCGCTGTAAACTCCAATGAAAACCTTGCAGGGATCTCTCTCTACTTTGTAGTCATATTTGTAATCGTAGCGATACACGCGGCGTGTACGCGTTTTCTTTTTACCTAACTCTACGCTGACCTGAGTGGCTTGTCCATTTCTCACGTACTGAATGTTGATGGCATCGCCCACTTCGTGTTGCTTTAATTCTGCTCTCAAATCACTGACTGAATTGATCGCATTTCCATCAATAAAAGTAATAATATCACCTTTTTGCAATCCAGCTTTTTCCGCTGCGCTACTGCTCACGATACCGTCTAGGATGATACCGTTGCCATTGCTATTTTTACTGGAGTAAACCCCCAGGAATGGTTTAGCGTGGTCGTGTAAGCGATTGTACATGAATGCCTTGGCTCGGTCGGCATCTTCTCCTTCCACATTAAAGTCGAGGAGGACATTGTCGAGGTCATCAAAGTTTTTGACCACCTTTTCTTGACCGTTGTTCTTTTGGATAATTAGGAATGTACTGTTGTTCGTTTTTTCGCTATCTCTTTGCGCATGGAGGCTAGTACCCACAAACAAAAGCAAGACGAATGAAAGTAAGGTGTAGCGTTGAAATGTTTTCATAATCGTGAATGATTTTTAATGTGAAAAAATAATGTCAGTTTTATCGTGGTGAAAGCATAACGTGAAGCGCTGATGCACTTACATTATTTGTCAAAAAAGACAAACTGACTATAAAATTGTTGCTTGTGTCGGAATTGAAGTACCAAATTTAACACTTCCTAAGTGGTATAGAATACTACAAAATAAACGGGACGTTACGAGAAAGCCACATTTTATTTTTTTTTAGAAATAGATACGAAGAAAGAATACATCAGGTTTTCGCCCGATGTAAAATTTAAAGGATTAATATTTTACATCGGGCTTACCTTATTGTATCCCGTAAAGGAAAGACGATTTTAATTTTCATTTTGTTACAAGGTCATCAGCGGGTAACCACCCGAACACCTCGCAGCTTTCAAAATCTCATCAATTGGCGCTGTTATTATCAGAAATCGAAATGGACGTACTTCGATTCTTTTTCCCATCAAACGAAAGGTCTATACGAAAATCATCACCAAGGTTTTTTCCAGTAGTGGATTCGTAGAGTTCTTGATATTTTTTTCGATCTGCTTCGGATTGTTTTTTACCATTGATTTTGAGTTTACTATCCGACAGCGAAAATTTATAAGCACCATCACTTTTGATATGACCATCTTGTTGGAGTTGGGTTTCTATGGTTTTGAGCCATTGATTTCTTTCCGCACTTCTAGCCGCCCGGATTTCTGCTAGCGCTTCTTGATACTGTTCTCTTGCCTCTTGCATTTGTTCTTCACGCTGCTCCCTGACTTCCTTCAATCGTTCTCTAAGTTCTCTTTGCTGCTCCTTCATTTTTTCTCTCTGCTCTGCACGGGCTTCTTTCATTTGTTCTCTAGCTTCTGCTAGTCGCTCCTGCGCTTCTTCCATTTGTTGCTCGTACGCTTCCCGATTGATTTCCCGCACTCTAGCCATTTCCTCCCGCAACTCAGCCTGCGCCTCCTTCATTTGTTCTCTGGCTTCCTCAAGTTTAGCTCGATGTTCTTCTCTCTCCTCCTCTGACAAATTTTCCCAACGTGTGTCGTTGCCATCTATCCAAATGACTCCTCCCGGAATGGTGTCAAAATCAAAGTTGAAATTATAACCGAAGTCTGTATCAGGAAGTACAAAATTTAGTTCTGGCATTTCGGGTAATTCTGCTATCTCTATGATTTCTGTCATCTCGGGCATCTCAATAAAGTCAATATCCGTATCTCCGATACCGTAGGCAAACGCATCAGAAGTGATAGCAATATTGGGAATATCAACCTCTACGTTGTCACCCGTAAACCCAATTCTATTGCCGTTGTGAATGATGATGGGTGTCTCACCTATTGCTACGATTTCATCATTAATTTTGATTTCACCACCGCGCATCGTCACCGTTGATCGTTCTCCGTCTTCGCTCGATTGGATAATATAGACGGTGTTGCCATCTTCATCGGTAGTAGTGCTAATCATACTCGAACTTTCACCAATGACCCCTATGCCCATACTCGAAGGAGCAGGAGGAGCGGGAGGTGGCGTTACTCCATCCAGTAATTCTTCGACGTATTCCTCGTATTCCGCAAATTCATTTTCGGGAATATCTTCTCCGTTGATTTTTAGTTCTTTGATTTTGCCATCCTCATATTCTACTGCCACTCGCTCTCCATTTTTAGAGTAGTAAAAGTTGCCATCGGTTTTGGGGATAGTGTCGGTTGCTACTTGGGGAATTTGCTCAACTAAGACACCCTCTACGATTTGGGCTTCAGGTTCAACTGTTGATGCTGGGACTTCTTCCAAAATTTCTGGATTCGTTGGAGATGTTTCGGGTTGGGTAGCACTTACCGAAAAAAGTAACAGCGCAACCAGCAAGAAACACGTAGCTGTGAATTTTTCCATGATGTTAAATTTATTTTGTGGTTGATTTAAAATACGCTTAACTCGATTAAGCAATTGATTCTTTTTGCCCGAAGAAAAAGACATTGCCAAGGCAGGTGCTGGCTGAATTTCTTCTAAGCTGACCAAAGCTTTTACGTAAGTGAGCGAGTTACCACACAACTGAATAGCAATATCATCACAGCAGTTTTCGCGCTCCGTGCGGATGTTGGCGGAGATCCACCAAACGGCAGGATGATAATAAAAGATCGTCTCGATCAGGGATTGAATGATATTGAGCAGATAATCATTTCTAAAAATATGAGCCAGTTCGTGAGCAAGAACAGCTTCTACTTCTTGGTGGGTCAATTGATTGACCGTACCGAGCGGAAAGAGGATGATTGGTTTGGCGTATCCGATGACCATCGGTACTTTTGCCAAACTAGACTCTGCCACCCGTACCGCTTTTTTCATGGGAAATTTAGCGAGTAGGTTCTCGAAAGTTCGTTGCCATTTTTCGGGAAGCGGATGTTGTCTTTGGTTTTTGAGGCGTTCGATGTAAGCCAATCCACCCAGTAATCTCAACAAAAAGAAAATCATCCCGACCAGCCACAACGTCACCATCAACGGAAGGTGTTCATTAAAATATAGGATGACTTCGTGAAAAAATGGCTGCACCACATTGGTAGGTTCTACCACAAAACCGCCCTCCGCAATGATCGTGGTGATCGTGTCTCCTAGTGCCTCGCCCTCGGCGGCGGCATCATACAAATAAATAAAGGTGGAGAGAGACAAAACGAAAATCAAAAAGAGGGAAAACCAAGCGATTTCGTAACGAACCTTAGCGGATTTTTTTTGTAAAATAATCATCGCTAGTCCCATCAAAATGGCTACCGCAAAACCCTGCCACAAGGAGTGAATCATGGTCCAGCCTAAGGCTTGAATTAATGCTTCGGGGAGTAAATGTTGTATCATTTCGTCTTACTTTTTGTTTTCTAGTTTAGAAATTAGTGCTTTAATCTCCTCCAATTCTTCCTGCGAGGTTTGATGATTACCGAGGGCTTGCATCACCATTTTCATGGCTGATCCACGGAAGGTTTTATCTACAAATTTTTCGAGTAGGGCTTTTTGCATTTCGTTTTCTTTCACCGCTGCGGCGTAGATGTGGGTTCTACTTTCTTCATTCCGATGCGTCAATCCTTTGTCGTTATTCATCAGTTGCATGAGTTTTAAAGTAGTCGTGTAGCCGATTTCTTTTTGCCCTTTTTTTCTTTTTTCATTCAGGCGATCATTTACAAATCGAACCGTAGAGGGGCCGTGCTCCCAAAGGATTTGTAAAATCTCTAATTCTGATTCTGTGGGTTTGATATTTAATTTTGACATGAAAAAATTTATAAATTATGCCTGCCCCGAAACCTCGGGGGATTAAGAATTATGGATTAAGAATTATGGATTATGCCCGAAACTTCGAGGGATTAAAAGTTATTTAGATATTTGACACGCTGACTTTTAGGAAAAATTAAAATTTTAGAAATACTAGTAAGTCATTTTTCATCCCAAAATATATTAGGCTTGATAAAGAAAACGGTATCTATAAAATAAAGCATACCGTTAGCCGTCAATACGTTTTCATCATGTAGGTCTTCAATGATTAATCCGAGACTCAAATTTTCGTAATCATTTCGTCTTTTATTTTTAAATCCATTGGCTTCCATAAAACTTTTGATTTGGTTTATATCAGTCATTTTATCCGCTACAACATAATTTTGTTGAACTACCGCATACAGTGTGTTTGCTGATAAATAGAAACCCGATAAACCATAAGCAGTATCAGCAAAAAAGTAATTATGTAGGAGTAAGTTGTAAAAATAATCTTCCCACGATGCGTAATAAATAGCATCATTCAGTTTGATAACATTTTTATCCTCCGTAATATAAACTTTCTGTTCCGCACCACTTGCTATAAAGCGCTCTTCTGGAATATTTTCTAATATCAGGTCATTGGCTTTTGCAAAAGCGATTAGTTCCTTTGTTTCTTGTGCCTTGTTTTGGTGTTTTTCTTCAGCCATTGGACTTGCTCTCTTGCCGCTTCTAAGGTGACTGGTGACTGTTTGGATAAGCGCATCATAGCTAGCGCCGCTCTTTCCCGAAATGAGATTTTGTAATTCATATTTAATTTGTTTTATCATTATTCCTTTTGTCGAAAAAAAGGAAATAAAAGATTCTTGTTGAAAATTTAACTTGATTCTTTTGTTCTCCTTTTTCTATAAATAAAATCAACTTTTGCTGAAACCTAGGGAAATCACGCCAATGCTGAAAAATTCGGTATTCATCAAGTCTTAAATTTACAAAAAAACGCTTTAGCAATTTTTAATGAATCTTATTCTAAGAAAAAATTGCACTTGAAATCCGATCATCGTGTATCGTCCACTGCTTCACTATCAAGAGTAACTCGGCATTTCAAGCCGAGTTACTTACTCTAACAGTTGTGTTTTGCGCTTGCTCAATTGCGCAAAGTTTACTTACTCGTGAAGTTACGAAAAACTTCGTAGGTCAAAGATGTACGAAGTTTTTCGTAAAAACAAATTATCTACGAAAAATATCGTAGAAAGGTGTTTTTTAACATTTTTAACACAGATTCTTTGGGTTTAACACAGATTTTAAAACTTTGGTAAAACTTCTGACGGGTGAATAGAATTATATTTACAACCCACATCCACAAGTGATTTCATATTGAAAGACCTCACTTGAAAGCAACATTCAGATTTTTTATTCAAAAAGAATTTAGCACGACACCTACTCCGAAATCTTGGAGAAAGATGCCTGCTGCGTGTACGGATGAGTACACTACCGTAGGCAGGAGTCATTGCCCAAGTTTTCGGGCAGGAGTCATTGGTTCTGGCCATCAGAGGTGATTGTTTTTGATTCATAGATTTCTTACGTTGTTTGTTGCAGAAAATTTGCGGGTTTGCAGGATGCCTCTCCCCCGCTGGCGGGGGTTGGGGGTGGAATTCAAAATCGGACAAAGAAAAAATCGTGGATTCCACCCCCTGACCCCCGCCAGCGGGGGAGAGGCATCCTGCAAACCCACAAATTTTCTGCAACAAATAGCGCAAAAGGGTCGTGAATTAGAACCAATGACTCCGGAGGTTTCGAGGCAGACTTAATTCATAATTCTCAATTTGTTCCAATGAAATTCAAATACGTATCAACCTTTTTGTTGCTTACCCTTTCGCTTGTTGCTAAAGGACAATTCGAAAAATATTTAGTTGGATACTATCCATTCGAAAATGGAAAAGCTAGAGATTACGCCACCCGTGGGGGAGAAGGAAGAATCTACGGCAATCTACAAACCGTCAATGGGGTAGTGGGGGAGGCACTTCGATTTGATGGGGGTAATCACAATATCGTTTTTGAGGGAAATGTGAATCGGTATCTGCGAGGTACAAGAGATTTTACGATAAGTTTTTATTTTAAATCTGATGACCTCAGACAACGATCTAGCCTGATGGGAAAGCGAGCAAGGTGCGACGGAAGAAGTATGTTTGATCTTCGTTTTTCTACGGGCAAACTACGAGCAGAACTCTACGAAAGGACGCGTCCCCGTATTCGGAATAATATAAGTACTCTTGTGGAGGATACCGAATGGCACCACTACGCCTACGTCCGCAGGGGCAACACGACCCGAATTTATGTGGATGGTTTGATGGTGGATAAACGTCAAATTCCTCACATCATCCCAATTAACGATGCGGCGTATTTTGCAATTAACGCTAGTCCCTGCAAAGGTCGAGATGGAACGGGGAATCTTCGGGGAACGATTGATGAGTTGAAAATTTTTAAAGTGGCTTTATCTGGAAGAGATGTAAATGTATTGTTTCGGGCTACCACTTCGACCTCCCAAGATAGCTACCGAGGCAACCAACGGAGAGGGTCGAGAGAAGCGCAACCCCAAGCTAGACAACGTGGTCTTAACGGTCGTCGTCGCCCCAATTCGAGTGTTCGCAGAGATCCCCGACTAAATGCTATTTTTGGGAAATACCAAGACCGAGATAGTCAAAGCGAATTGGTACTTGATCCCCGACGATTTGTTTTGACCATCAAAAATCCAGAGGGCTATCGGGCTAAGGAATTAATTTATACTGGCAATTACAAAATCGAAGGGGGCGAGTTGGTCTTGCTACGAGGCGAGGTAGCTTTGATTAGTCGAAGTGGGGCTACCGATCAAAAAGTGGCGTACGATCAAAAAATCATCGGCGAACTTTATCAAGATGGCGTTGATCTCTATATCTTTGAAACCAGAATGAAATTGAAAAAGTAATTACACATGCAAGTTGTTAGAAAAATTTCTCTTGATAATGCTTTGTTCTCAATCCTGCGTAGTTAAAATTTACGTTACTTTGGAGGTGTAATATTGATGAAGGTAGATTATTCTTATTTGCGTTATTTACTTAAAGGGGATGTGTCGTTCTTCTGGGGCTTTTATTATATGTAAATATGTTGTTATAGGCTACCAATATGTCGTTCTTCTGGGCTTTTAATTATATGTAAATATGTTGTTATTGGCTACCAATGTGTCGTCCCTCTGGGGTTTTTAATTATATGTAAATATGTTGTTATTGGCTACCAATGTGTCGTCCCTCTGGGACTTTTGATTATATGTAAATGTGTTGTTGTTGGCTACCAATGTGTCGTCCCTCTGGGACTTTTGATTATGTGTAAATACGTTGTTATTGGCTGCTAACATGTCGTTCCTCTGGGACTTTTGATTATATGTAAATATGTTGCTATTGGCTGCCAATGTGCCGTCCCTCTGGGACTTTTGATTGTATGTAAATGTGTTGTTATTGGCTACCAATGTATCGTTCCTCTGGGACTTTTGATTGTATGTAAATGTGTTGTTATTGGCTACCAATGTATCGTTCCTCTGGGACTTTTGGTTATATGTAAATGTGTTGTTATTGGCTATCAATGTATCGTTCCTCTGGGACTTTTCAAATTAGAGAGCACCAGAGGTGCGACATATGGGTAGAAAATAGTAATTCATTTACAAGTTTTCAGAGTCCCAGAGGGACGACATACCTATCTTCTAAATACACACAACTAGATAAGAAGAAAAATAGATAATAAAATCTATAATCTTAAAACAATACAAATACAAATGCAAATTCTTAAATTAGATACCTATTCGATTTTTGTTGGGGAAATTTGGAGCGCACTCCAAAAAAAACTAACGGAAAGCAACTACTCCAAGACTTTCATTCTAGTAGATGAAAATACGCTAGAACTTTGCCTACCCATCTTTTTTCAACATATCAAAAACTCCGACGCCGAGGTCATCATCATCCCGCCGGGAGAACCATTTAAAAATATCGAAACTTGCCAACACATCTGGAGTGAACTGATGCGGATGAATTGCGATCGCAAATCTTTGTTGATAAATTTAGGGGGAGGGGTGCTGGGCGACATGGGCGGATTTTGTGCTTCCACTTTCAAGCGAGGCATTGATTTTATTCAAATTCCCACAACGCTTCTTTCGCAGGTAGATTCCTCCATTGGAGGAAAATTGGGCATTGATTTCGAAAGTGTAAAAAACAGTATTGGTGTTTTCCAAAATCCACAAGCCGTTTTTATTGATCCTATTTTTTTAAAAACGCTTCCCAATGAAGAAATCCGTAGTGGTATGGCGGAAATGCTAAAGCACGGCTTGATTGCTGATAAGGCACATTGGAACCCCCTTTCGGCAATTGAAAATTTAGCAGAAGTGGACTGGGAAAAATACATTCCCGATTCGCTTCGAGTCAAGCAACAAATCGTAGAGGAAGATCCCTTTGAAAAAAATATCCGCAAGGCATTGAATTTTGGTCATACCGTCGGTCATGCGGTGGAAACCTATTTTTTGGAAAGTCCAACCCCGCTTCGGTACGGTGAAGCCATTGCTATCGGGATGCTCTGTGAGTCTTTTTTGGCCCACCAAAAAACTGGACTGCCCAAAAATGAACTGGACCAACTCGTCCATTTTTTCCAAAAAAAGTACCCATTGGTAAAAATCCCCGAAGCTGCTTTTCCCACGCTCATCGGTTGGATGCGTAAGGATAAAAAAAACGAAGGGCTTGAAATTAATTTTACACTCCTAAAAAAAATTGGAAAATGTGTGATAAATCAAACCTGTACAGAGGAAGAGATAAAAGAGAGTTTGCGGTTTTTGAATGGTAAATAATAAATAAATGGTAGTGATGAGTGATGAGTGATGAGTGATGAGTTTTTGAGTACACTCCATCACTCATCACTAAAATTTAATACGCCCTCACATTACTTTTTTCCATGTAGTTGATGAAAGCTTTGTTCGCCACCTTGTTACCACCGGGCGTTGGGTAATTTCCCGAAAAGTACCAATCTCCGTTGTGGTTTGGGCAGGCCTTGTGTAGATCTTCGATAGATTGATAAATGACCTCTACCTTGGGTTTGATACCTTTGGGGGTGATGATGTCTGCGATTTTTTTCGAGATCACTTCGTAGGGAAAATGATCGTATAATGCTTTGACCTCATTTTTTACTTTTTCCTTGGGCAGCCGTTCTTGTTTTTTGCAACGATCGTAGGTTTCTTCCAAAAGGTGTTCTTGATTGGTTTCGTGCAACAATTCGACGAGTGCTCGGAACGCCACAAACTCCTTCATTCTCGACATATCAATCCCGTAACAATCAGGAAAACGAATCTGAGGAGCAGAAGATACGATCACTATTTTTTTAGGTCTCAATCTGGAAACCATTCGAATAATACTATCTCGCATAGTCGTTCCTCTCACGATGGAGTCATCCACTAGGACTAAGGTATCTTTTTCGTTTTGCACTACGCCGTAGGTCACATCGTAAACGTGCGACACCAGTTCTCCCCGGTCATTGTCGGCAGTGATGAAGGTTCGTAGCTTCGCATCTTTCACTACGATCTTTTCTACCCGAGGAGTTAGTGATAAGATTCGCTCTAACTTTTTCTCCTTCAAATCGCCATTCAGACTCATGATCTTATTTCGCTTGAAGTCATTGAGTTTTTTCTCTACCCCTTTTACCAATCCAAAAAACGAGGTTTCGGCCGTATTGGGAATGTAGGAAAAAACGGTATGTTTAAAGTCATAATTGACCGCCTCTAAAACCTTGTCTGCTAGTTGTTCGCCCAATTTTTTTCTTTCCTCATAAATGTCTTTGTCCGTTCCCCTCGAAAAATAAATCCGCTCAAAAGAGCAAGCACTCCGTTCCTGCGGACGAATAAATTCCTTTTCGTAGGCTTCCCCGTTTCGCTTCACGATCAAGGCGTGCCCGGGCTTTAATTCTTGTACTTTAGAAAAATGAACATTAAAAGCCGTTTGGATGGCGGGGCGTTCGGATGCCGCTACTATCACAACGATGATGTGATCGTAGCGG
>JBCCJE010000102.1:0-10536 GCA_039027925.1 Bacteroidota bacterium | reverse complement strand
TTACAAATGTAGTACTCGGCCAAAATCGGTCAATTTTTAGGATTCATCGAACAAAACTAGGAGTGGTTCTATTTTCACATAAGAAAAAAAGAGAAATACCTAAATTCATTCCTGCTAAAAAATAGCTGATGAAATTTGTAGAAAATATTTTTATAGCTCTAAACAATGTTCGGTCAAATCTGCTCCGAACCATTATCACCATGCTCATCATTGCGTTTGGGATTACAGCGCTGGTGGGTATCCTTACCTCCATTGATAGTATGATCTATTCTATGAACGATAGTTTTTCGAACATGGAAGCCAACTCTTTTCGCATACAACCAAAACGGGATGGTATTCAAGTCAATCGTAAAGGACGCCGAAGTGTCATAGGTGATGTCATCAACTTTAAGCAAGCAATGGAGTTCAAAGATCGCTACGACTATCCTGCTAGAATTTCAGTTTATTGCAAAGGAACGAGTATCGGAACGGCAAAATATGGTGCAGAAAAAACCAATCCTAACGTAGAGGTCTGGGGAGTGGACAATTATTATTTAGATGTGAAAAGTTACGAGGTCGAAGTAGGTCGCAATTTTTCGGAGACCGAAGTGACGAGTGGTCAAAGTAAAGCGATAGTAGGAAGCGATATTGTAAAAGCATTGTTCAATGAAAATCCCGACCGTGCTCTCGGTAGTGTTATTTCGGTGGGAAATATAAAATATAAAATTATTGGCGTACTGAGTTCCAAGGGATCTTCCATGGGTGCCAATCAAGATCGAAGAATACTCATACCTTTGCTAAAGGCTAAAACCCTTTACGGTCATTCCAAAAAAAATTACACCATAGCCGTTGCGCTGAGTAATGTAGAAAAAATAGACGATGCCATCTCGACGGCCATCGGTACGTTTAGAAATATTCGAAACCTCAGGCTCGCCCAAGAGAACGATTTTGAAATTACAAAAAGTGACGGACTACTCGAGATTTTAAAAGATAACACCGTTACCGTTCGACTATCAGCTATTGGCATTGCACTCATCACACTTTTGGGAGCAGCCATTGGACTGATGAATATCATGCTTGTCTCTGTAACAGAACGTACACGGGAGATCGGTATTTGTAAAGCACTAGGCGCTACGAGAAAAAATATCTTAACCCAGTTCTTGACCGAGGCGGTAGTCATCTGCCAGCTAGGCGGATTGGTAGGCATTGTATTTGGAATCTTGATAGGCAATATTGTTACCTTTTTTATAGGTGGTACTTTCTTGATTCCTTGGGCATGGATTACCTTGGGCGTGACTACTTGCTTGTTTGTCGGACTCATCTCGGGACTATACCCTGCACTAAAAGCTGCTCGCCTCGATCCTATCGAATCCCTCAGATACGAGTAATCTTTTTTTCATTTTGCGCACTTTGTTCAAAATCATTCATTAAAACATGAGCATCAAAAAAGTAGGATTATTCTTTGGATCTTTCAACCCCGTTCACGTCGGGCATTTGATTATTGGAAATTACATGGCTACCCAAACCGATTTGGACGAGGTGTGGTTCGTTGTTTCTCCTCAAAATCCTTTAAAGAAAAAATCAACTCTGGCGCGCGATCACGACCGCCTACATCTCGTGAGATTAGCTATCGAAGAATGTCCACATCTGAAAGCGTCCAATATCGAATTTGATTTACCCAAACCTTCTTACACTATTGACACACTAGCTTATCTCACCGAGAAGCATCCTGACAAAAATTTTGTTTTGATAATGGGAGGAGACAACTTAGGTACTTTTCACAGGTGGAAAAACTACGAACAAATATTAAAGCACTACCAAATATATGTGTACAAACGCCCTACCTACGAGCTAGGTGATCTGGCCAAGCATCCTTCCATTTCGTTGTTTGAAGCACCTCTGATGCAAATATCTGCAAGTTATATTCGGAAATGTATTCAAGAAAAAAAATCAATTCAGTTCTTAGTTACCCAACCTGTTTTTGAGTACATCAATTCCAGCCATCTTTATAAATCCAAGGCAGACTTTTAGGCAGTCGGTGAACTGACAGAAACTATTAATGTTTTTTTGGGAAACAATAATACATTTGTGTCATGGTTATTTTTTGAAATAAATTCAACTTCAAATGACAAATCGAGACAACTCACTTCTACTATTTTTTGTCATCTTTTTCAGCTTTAATTTTTCTCTGGCTCAAACAGATTTAAGCATTGGAAAATGGAAATCTCACCTTCCTTACCAGATAGGTAAACACGTAGCTCAAAGCAATGAGGAAATCATCTACGCCGTGGACGGAGGGATTTACTACATTGATAAAGAATTTAATTCAAGGAGGATTTTAGATAAAGTTAACGGTCTTAGCAGTATTGGTATCGAACGGATCAGTTACAACCAAGCCAACGATATTTTACTCGTTGCTTACACCAGTAGTGTTATTGATTTGGTAAAACCTACGGAAATCATTACACTATCGGATATTCAGCGGTTTAATAATATTTCGGGAGACAAAAGAATCTACGATATATTCATGGATTCCGACTCGACGGCACTGCTAGCTACGGGGTATGGCATTTCAAAAATAAATTTCAAGCAAGACATTTTCATCTTTTCGACCTTTACGGGCATTCGCTTCAACGCAGTTACGGTTTACGATGATTTTATTTATGCGACTACCGAAGAAGGTATTTACAGAGCACCAAACACTACCAATATCAACTTACAAGATTTTGGCGTTTGGGAGTTTTTGGATGCTAGTTTGGGATTTCCAGATATTTATGACGCTAGTGCCATTACTGTTTTTAATGATAAAATCTACGTGGGTATAGATACTGCGCTTTATAGTTTTGATGGAGCAGCACTCGATCAAGTTTACGTGCTTGAAGATAATTTTAGTGTTGATTATCTAACCGCCGAAGGCAGTCATCTGGTAGTTGGACTAGAATGCTTTGTAGGTGATGATGAGTGCGATGGAAATATTTTGTTTTTTGATACTAATGAAAACTATACAGAAATCGTTGAAGGATGTGTTGACCGACCCACACACGCCATCGAAGATGAAGATGGAGATGTATGGATTGCTGACAAGTGGTTTCGATTTCGGGCTTATAATATTGCTAACCAACTATGCAATCCCGGATCCGTGAGTAGAGCCTCTCCTTTCTCCAAAAAAAATTATGACATTGCTATCAAAGACGGAGAACTCTGGGTAACGGCTGGAGGAATCACCATCCGCAATTATTTTCAGTTTTGGTACGAAGGATTTTATAACAAAATAAATGGGGATTGGAATTTTTACAATCGCTTGAACAGAAGCGACCTGCAAGGCACGCTGGATTTTCTTAATTTTGCTTTTCACCCAGAAAAAGATATTTCCTACATCAGTACTTATTACGATGGATTGATTAAATACGAAAATGATGTATTTGAAATATTAGATAACTCTAATTCTACGCTGGGTAATTCTACTGTGAGCGATACTTCAAGAACTCGAACCGCAGGATTAGCTTTTGACGAAAATAATAATCTGTGGATTGCAAACCCTGGCTACGACCGCCCCATTTCCGTCATTTCAGACGATGGAGAAATGAAAAGTTTTGACATCAGTAACAATGTAACGGGATTAATCAACGTAGCCATTGATGATAATGGCTACAAATGGTTTACATTAGGTGAAGGATCGAGTGGGCTTTTGGTATTCGACGAAGGGGACTTCGAAGTCAACGGAGATGAGCGAGAGCGGCTTTTAAAATCTAGTGAAACCGCATTGAGCACCGATCAGGTCAATGCGGTCGTCAAGGATTTGGATGGAGATATGTGGGTCGGTACAGGAGATGGGATCATTATTTTTGAGTGTGGCAGTAGCGTTTTTGATCCTGAACAATGTAAGGGTACTCGAAAGATAGTGGAGCAGGATGGTATCCCCGCTTTTCTACTGGTGGGTGAAGACGTAAGAACGATTGCGGTGGACGGCGCCAATCGGAAATGGGTAGGAACAACTACTGGCGTATTTTTACTTTCTTCGGATGGTGAAGAATTAATCGCTCGCTACACTACTGAAAATAGTCCTCTCTTTAATAATGTGATTACCGACATTGCTATTGATCCTAACTCTGGTGAGGTGTATATCGGCACCGCCGAGGGAGTCATATCTTATCGGAGTGATGCTACCGAGGGAGGAGATTTTCACGACGAAGCCAACGTCTTGGTTTTTCCCAATCCTATTCGCCCTGAGTATCAGGGGCCGATTGCGATCAAAGGACTCGCCCGAGATTCTAATGTGAAAATTACAGACATCAATGGGCAGTTGGTTTTCGAAACCACAGCACTCGGCGGTCAGGCTATCTGGGATGGTAGAGATTATTCTGGGAGGAAGGCGGCTTCGGGCGTTTATTTAGTTTTGGGTACGACTACTGAAAATTTTGAAAACCCTACGAGCGTAGTAGCTAAGATTATGTTTATTAATTGAGGAGAGTTAGAAGCGGGGGGAGGTGAGAATAGAGAAGCGAGATTAGGGAGGTGAGAAGCGGGAGCAAAGAGGAGAGACGAGGCAGGGGATTTCCTACTACTTTGAAGGGAATGTCAATCAATAGAAAGTAAAGAGCTTTCGCCTAAGCTGAGTTCTGTATCCAGTCCTCAACTTGGTGTTGTTGCATGAACATTTATTATTTCGTTTTTCTAATTTTTGCCAAATTTTATGAGAAAAATTATCTTGTAAAAAATTTATGCAATCGAAAAATCTCTTTAACCAAAGGATAAATGTTCATGCAACAACGCCCCTCAACTTTGCAATAATATCAATCCCGAATGGATGAAAAGATTGTAAATCATTCAATTTGATCTTTGCCTAAGTCAACCAGTTGTTATACCTACTAGCGGGCTGGTAGGCAGGTGCCGTCCCTCTGGGACTTTGACGACTCGTAAATGTGTTGTTACTTTACTACCGAGTTGTCGTCCCTCTGGGACTTGGGAGACCACCGAGGTTTTAGGATTACCTAAAGAGCACCAGAGGTGCGGCATCTTGGTAGAAATTAACAATACATTTACAAGTCGTCAAAGTTCCAGAGGGACGGCACATTTCAGAATGAAGAGTTGCTGAATATTAATTACTAATTTGTGGGAGCTAATAAACTGCACTCGCTAGTACCTCCTCATAATATTTTTCGTACTGGGGCAAGATGTATTTGATGTCAAATTTTTCTGCTTGCGCTAGTGCATTTTGACTAAACTTACTCAGCACCGCTTCGTCCTCTAAAATTTTAATGGCATTGTTAGCCATCGAATGGACATCTCCTACATCGCTCAAAAATCCCGTAAAACCTTCAACGTTAACCTCCGGCAGCCCCCCTGCATTGGAAGAAACTACGGGAACTTCACAAGCCATAGCCTCCAGCGCAGCCAACCCAAAACTTTCGTTGGCACTTGGCATAATGAACAAATCGGAGACTGCCAACAATTCTTCTACGGCATCTTGTTTTCCCAAAAATCGAATCTCATCGCACAATCCAAGTTGCCGACAGATGTCTTCCAGATTGCGTCGCTCAGGGCCATCACCGATCATCAAGAGTTTGCTGGGCAAGTGATCGTTTACTTTTTTGAATACGTGAATGACATCTTCTACTCTTTTTACTTTTCTAAAATTGGAAGTGTGTACTAATATTTTCTCTCCGTTGGGTGCAATGGCTTTTTTAAAATGATCTTTATTGACTTTTTTAAATCTATCAAAATCAATGAAGTTAGGAATCACTTTAATTTCATTTTTAATATCAAAATATTCATAAGTCTGTTGTTTTAAATTTTCGGAGACTGCCGTCACTCCATCCGATTTATTGATCGAAAAGGCGACAACAGGAGAAAAGGATTTATTATTTCCCACCAGTGTAATGTCTGTTCCGTGCAATGTAGTGATGATTGGAATATATTTTTCTCCTTCCGACAACAGTATTTTTTTAGCCATGTAAGCGACCGCAGCGTGGGGGATGGCGTAGTGGACGTGTAACAAATCCAGCGATTCGTATTTTATGACATCAACTAACTTGCTTGCCAAGGCAGTATCGTAAGGAGGGTACTCAAAGAGCGGATAATCCTCGGCACTCACCTCGTGGTAAAATATATTTTCCTGAAAATGCTTGAGCCGCGCCGGGCGTCCGTAAGTGATAAAATGAATTTGATGTCCTTTTTTAGCCAGCCCCAATCCTAACTCCGTTGCCACTACCCCACTACCGCCGTAAGTGGGATAACAAACTATTCCTATCTTCATTTTTGCTTGGTGTTTTGATGTGATAATAAATCTTACACTAGAGTATTTTCTCGCCTCCCTACCCTCTCCTCAACACTCTAAAATGAATAATTTATTTGAAAAAATGTTCATCCAATTTGGAGGACAAATGTAGATAAAAAAAGAGGTATCCAAATCTTGAACACCTCTTTTTAGTTTTCTAATCAATGACTAGGGACGACTTTTCATCAATTTCTTGACTACACTTTGTTCATTTACTTTTACTCGGACGAAATACATACCATCGGGATATTTTTGCAAATCCAATTCTAGTTGTTCTTGATTCGTCTTAAAACTAGCCGTTTCAAAAATAATCTGTCCCATCATATTAATCATCTCTACTTTTACCTCTACGGTCTGAGAAAATTCCATATCCAACATGGCACTACTCGTGGTTGGATTTGGATAAAGCTGAAGGGATTGAATTTCGTTTACTTCAATGGTATTTACTTCCATATCAACCGTAACGGTAGCTTCGTCGGTGCATCCCAGCGCATCAGTAACCGTGACCGCGTACTCTCCTAATTCTAATCCAGTAATCGTTGAAGTAACATCACCATTATCCCACAGGTAAGTGTAGGGTGCTACCCCGCCGTTGGCAGTCACGGAAGCTGTTCCGTCGGCGTTGGTATCCAATTCGGCAGTTGATGAGGTGAGTAAGTCCAGCGTAGTGCATTGGAATACGTTGATATTATCAATATCCAAGTAATAATCTCCAGTCCCCCACGTTCCTAAAAATCTGAATTTGAGGGCCTCGCCGGCGTAGCTATCTAGCCCCAAGGAGATGGTTGCTAATTGATTGGATGTGATGTGGTTATCTTGGTTGACGTTGAAGATGGTCGTGTAAGTCATTCCACAATCCGTAGAGACTTGCACCTCCAAGGTATCTCCCTCTCCTAGAGTGGTAGCGTTAGCTCCACCGCCCGTAAAATCAACGTAACGATAATCAAAAAATAGAGAATCTCCCGTCTCAATTGGACCTACGGGAGGAGATACCAACTCAAAAGTAGGATCAAAACTGTATAGATTATCGAATGCTACGAAAGAAATATTATTATGTGCATCCGTCACGGGGTTGAACTCATCCGAAGACCAGCCATCTGGTAAACTGCCCCCCTCAAAATCCTCACGGAAAGGAAGCAATCTAAACGTCGCAAACTCATAAACCGTAGTATCGTTGGTGATATTTAATTCCCCCGCTAAATCTGTCCATGCAGTAACCGTATAAATTCCAGTACCCGTAGAACTAAAAGGAGTAGTGAAAGTGTAAGTCCCTATTTCATCGGGCGCGAGGGAAAGCGTACCTACATTTTCAATCACGGGAGGATCATTATTGATTTGGTAACCAACGTCAAAACCCGATTGGGTAGCCGTTCCATTATTGACTATCGTGATGGTCAGTTCGTCGTTAGGATCACCACACTCCAAAGCGGAGCTATTCACGACTGACTGCGCTAACATATCATTCGCCACGGGCAGAAAGATCGCCACATCGTCTATTCCAATGCCCTCAAATCCATTAACCGAAGGATCTGAGTCAAAAACAAATCTTAACCTCACATCAGATTGTCCGGCCACGCCACCTAGTAAGTTTTTCGCAGTTATCCAACCGCCAGAGTTACCTGCCCATACATCTCCTAATCCCTGAGAGGTGTTATTGAAGTTGTACCAATTGACCCCCGAACCAAGGATACCCGCCTTAACCCAATTCTGTCCTCCATCAATTGACAATTCCAACCAGCATCCATCAAAGTTGGTCTCGGTATCGTAGTTGATCGAAAACGAGATCGTAGGATTATCATTTACATTCGTAAAATCAAAACAGTTGGAAACCAGATAGGAAAGTTCGTTATTATTATAGTTACCATTGAGGTTGGTCACCCAAGCATTGACACCATCCGCTGCGTTCGGAATATCTGTTCCAGCAGGTTCTCCGAATGCCCAAGAGCCATTGGCACTCGCATCCAAATCAACCATCCATCCACCGTTATCATCCTCAAAGTTTTGTTCGTAAGGCACGTCGGAAATAATGGGGATATTAGTGACCGTAAAGTAGGCCGTATCATTTACCATATTTGAATCACCATCCAGTTCAGTCCACGCCGCAATCTCGTAAGTTCCTGGTTGGGAAAAATCCCACGCGGTGGTAAATACCAAATTTTCAATGGAGTCCTGCCCAATAACGTTGGTATAAAATCCATCCAAGGGAATATTTACTGGTGCGACTACCCCGTTTACGCTGTAAAAAAATGGAACTAATGACTGAGGGTTAGAACCGAAGTTTTGCATAGTGACCGAAATGGTTTCCATTTCTCCTAACCCACACTGTGACTCGGGGGAATTGATGGAAATGATCCCAACATCATCCAAACGAATCGTCGTAAACGAAATGGGACATCCCAATCCGCTAGAATCCCCATTCATACAACTGGCCGTCGCGTAAAAGTCATAAGGTGACAGTTCGTCCAAACCTTCAATGGTAGCAAAGGTATTAGTCGTATTCAGTACGATACCTGTACCGGGTAAAAATCCAGTAGGTCCATACTCCAACTTGTAAGAAGTAGCCGTTGGCGAACCTGCCCAACTGACATCAGCACCGTCCCCCTTTACAGCATCCACCGTAACGTCCGTAGGCCCTTCACAAGTAGGACAGCCGAATGTTTCGAGTACTACTCCCGTGATGGGAAATGGTCCATCTGCCAAAATCGTGTCACCCGCAGGATCGAGAATATGATAAGAAACTTCATTTTGAAATGCTCCCGCAGTATAGGTAAATGTCAAAGGCAAGTTGGCTCCAGCGATGACGGTAAAGACCGCTTCATTGCCAGTAGTAAAAGTATAGTCCGTAGAAATACAGCCAACCGTTGCGGTCAAGATAGAACCATTCCACCCGTCACCAAAAGAGTCAAACAACTCCAAGGTATATTCACAAGGCTCTTCGATAATGGTGGTAAAAGTGTTTGGAGTAGCATTATTACTGACTTCGTTATCACAATTAGAATTTACGTAAAATTCATAATTCGTATTTTCAAACAAACCAGAAATCGTCACTGACGTATTCGCAGTATTGATGGTGGCACCCAAACCTGTACCCGGCGTAAATCCCGGAAGCCCGTACTCGACGGTGTAGCTCAAAGCGGCGAAAGATGGTGTCCAACTTATATCTGCGAAGTCAACCCCCACCGCATCCACCGAAACATCGGTAGGCGCAGGACACGACAGCGCCGTAACGAACGAAAAGGGTCCCGCCAGATTACTCGTCTCTCCCCCACCACAGTCGGACTGAATGTAAAATTGGTACGCTGTATTTTGAGTCAGACCAGTAAGGGGTAGCATCAAGTCTGTGGTATTGACTACAGTTCCATTACCCGTACCGGGGGTAAAACCATCCTCTCCCCATTCAATATTGTAAGTATCAGCAGAATCCACGACCATCCAAGTGATGTCAGCCGAAACATTGGTGATGTTATTAATCGCAATATTTGCTGGTGCTGGACAATCCAAATTAGTACCACAGGGCAGGTTGTCTCCGGGATGGGTAGCACCACTCGCTACCGTAATATCAGCCGACCATCCAGGATCACTCACCACTCCCGTAGCAAAAAAGACAAACGTAAGGCATCCCGTCGTTCCCGTAAAATTAGTCCCGCCGTTGGAAGCTATCATATCCACCAAATCCTGATCTCCGGCATTGGGGCCTCCCGTAGCATTGCTGAACAGTAGATTGCCTAAGTTCGAATCTCCGTCGTAAATTTCTAAATAATCAAAAGTGGCAAATACCACAAACTCCGTAAAATCAACGGTAATCGCACTTCCGTCTGGCGAGCATAGCGTCGTAGCCGTTTCGCAGGCACAGTTAAGGTATTCCCCTGGTTGGTCGGAAGGCCCCGCAACGGGATTATCCACCGTACCTCCGTGATCAACAAAGATACCCCCGTTGGCAGCAACGAAGCATTCTGTCTCACCCGCAGTTGGTATAATTTGGGCTGATAGATTTCCTGCAAAAAGGAAGGACGTGAATATGGTAAGTAGAAGGTTTTTCGAGTTAACGATTTTTAAAAAACTATGGTAAAAAGACTTCATAAAAATTGGTTTTGCACTCGCTAGAGTGATTCATAAATTGTCAATTGTTTTAAAAATTCCGAGCTAAATTTACGGAAATATAATTTTGTCAGTTACTCTCAGGCAAAGTAAATTAATAAATTGGTCATTTTAGGTTGGTTATCTCTTTTGTTGAGGATATTTGAAAAGCTGCGCCAAGTGAGGTTTTTCAGCGTTTGATT
>JBCCJE010000101.1:0-10558 GCA_039027925.1 Bacteroidota bacterium | reverse complement strand
TTATTTTAAGGCTACCCAGATGCCGCACCTCTGGTGCTCTTTGGTTCATCCCGAGACCTTTATTGTCTGAAAAGTCACAGAGACCACACCAACCTGTCGTGAGTAGCACCAGAGGTGCGGCACATGGGTAGCTATAAATTTATTGTAAATCTTGTCACGTCAAAGGCCCAGAGGGTCGGTACCGGTCTGACGCCAGGTAGGCATAACAATAAAACTACGTGAATAACAATCAAACCAAAAATTACCGTCACTATCGCCATTTAATTTATAACAATCAAATTACAAATCAATAAAATAATTGTTCAACCCCCTCAATCTCCAAGCTATGACAAAATGTCGAACCAACTTTACCATCATTTTCCTACTTTATGCTGCTGCTATTTTTTCACAAGATATCATCATTGATTACACGCCCCCGAACGATTTGACAGTTTGCAATAACAACGCTTTTACATTTTCGCTAACTAATATTTCTACCGATACTCTACACGATCTTCAAGTGACTACCGCATTTCCCCTAGGAATCAATTACGTACAAGGAACTGTATCCAACGGGACAGAACAAAATATTAACATCCCCAATGCTCCCATTTTTTCCTTCGGAAATATTTTAGCTGGCGAAGCGATTGAATTTACCGTGACCACTCAGTTGCATTGTGCGCTCGTAGCTGCCATCAACAATGGAAACCTTTTCACCAATACCATTTCGGCTACTTGGGATGGAGGAAGTAGTGAACTGACCACCCAACCGTACATCATCGAAACACCGCTATTGGTTATCACCGATACGACCAATGATGTAGTAGAAGGTGCACAAGGGGATGTCATTATCCGATCCATCACCATTGAAAATACGCGTTTGGGGGCGTTGACAAATTTTACTTTTACCGATAATCACGATGGCGGCATTGCTATCACGAGTACCAACGGTACGATCACGAATGTCACCAATACCTCGTGGAGCATTGAGTTGGGAGCGAGTGACTTCGCACTGATCGGCGATGGAGATGAATGGTTGGAACAAAACGAAGCTATCACGATTACGCAGGAAATTGAGATTCTAGATTGTGGAATTTCGTTGGAGGCTTCTACCTCAGTTTTTAGTATTGGTTGGGGCTGCTTCAATGAAGTTTGTCAAACAGTCACCAACGTTGCGAGCATCAACTTACTGCCTTCCACTCTAAATCCTGATCTGAAGTTTTCCTCTTTCCGAAGTTTACCTAATGATTTCTGTGGGAATGAATTAGCCCAACACCGCATCACTATCAAAAATGAAGGCAACTTTGAGGCTCGGGATATTGAGCTATCCATCAATTTGACCAATCTAGGACAAGGCATCCAAGCAAGTTCAGCATTCGATCAGTCTAGTTTTACGCAAGATAGTGCGGGCACGATCACTTCCGTCAATCCCAATTTATCCGTTCCTGCTAGCAGCAGCATCTGCAATTTTCCCAACGGTGCTTTTCAGTTAGCCGAGTTGGGTTGGGAAAATTTAGCTGCCGGTGATTCCATCGTGTTGACTTGGGATTATTGGATGTGTCAAGCTACTTGTAGCGCTCAGTTGCCGCCCGCAAAAATCAAATACTCTTTTTTAAGAAATTGTCCTAATGATACTATTTTCGGACAAGTGACTACGGTACCCAGCGATGGGTCATCGGATACGCAGTTGTCGAGAGACTCCATTGCGTATAATTTTGGATTTCCGTTACTTGATGGCGGTAACTATCCTATGAAATATTTTTTGCGCTCCGACAAGTTGCTAGGGTCAGGGGTATTGGATATCGAGTTTACTTTACCCTGTGGATTTTCTTGGGGAGGGAGTGATCTGGCGATGGGCGTGCAATTACCTACTGCCGTTGATGTACTTCCGCAAGGAACACAAACCGTAGTGAGGGCACAGTACGACCTACCGATGAGCAGCCACGATGTGATGACTACTTTTGCTGTGGATTTCAATTGCGACCCAGCGTGTGGTTCTTCCTTGGGGGCTTGTTTAGAACCATTTATACAGGAGGACGGATTGGCAGGCTGTGGCTCGAAAGAGCAAATAACAATTACAACCTCTATTCAAGATGATCCAACTATTCCTTTGGGCTGCGGCTTTCAACTTTGTCGCTTCGTCGAGTTGTTCGTAGCGTGCGATCAAGACGTGTTTCCGAGTTCTGGAAATTCATTGTTAGGATTTTTATTTTTTGAAAATAAATTCCAGCGATGCAATTACGATTTGCCCGATAATGACGATGATCGTTGGCCAGATGCTTCGGGCGTATTAGATTTTGATAAGGTAAGAAAAGATCGAGTCATCCCGGGAGATACTGTTAACAATACATTTACAAGTGTCTTTGATTTCCCCGCAGGGGGTGGAACAGCAGCCGTTGACTTGATGACTGTATCATTCGAAGGGCATATTGCGGATAATGGTATTGACGGAGGTGTCGCAGTCAGCGAGGCGGATTCTACCCTCTTTTATCCAGAAGGAATCGAACCCGTATTTGCCTCCATTCGGATTTTTGATAAAAGTACGGGGAACATTTACGAATGTGAAATTCCGACACCGCCCTTGCGAAAAGATTCGCAGTACATCGAATTTGAGGTAGTCAACACCGAGCCAAAGAATTTAATTGATAGGGCTTCGTTCAATCAATTTCAGTACGATATTTCTCTACCGAATCTGCCCTGTGTCCCAAGTGGATTTTTTTACGAAACGGGGGATTCGTTAATTTTTACCGCTAAGCATAGAATGGTTTACAATCCTAGTCCTCACGTTGGAAATTTGCCGCCTATCCTTAATTTAAGATCAGCTATCATTCCTATTTACGATGATGCCTTTAATCCTTTTATCAGTCTGGATACGCTGATCCATCATAAATTTCAATACTCAGGCTACAGGTATCAATTACTTTCTGGCTTGTACCGTGTAGCTCCCTGTGAGCCTTACGATGGCCCCGCTAATTTGGGATTTCGCTTCCTGTTGGGTATGGATAATTTTTTCCCATTTGAATACCGACCCTTAGCTACCTTGGATAAGTGGATGGTTGATTTTCCTACTGCTGCCAACCTACTGGAAGCCGAGTTACTTTTACAACGGTATCAGGAATCTACCATTTTATTTGCTAACGAACCAATGTCCTACACTCCGAATGGAAGTTGGGCTGACTTCGATGTTGACGTATGGCAAAACCCAACTTTGGATGAAGGTTGGGAAATGTTTTTTTACCACCAGTTCGAAACGGACTGCACCAATCTGGGTATGGAAAATACGCAAATGCTAGCGCAACTAAGCCTAGCGGAAAGTCTGCCTGAACCCACAATTGTAGACACCTTGTTAGAAAAAAATATTTTTTTCTCTGGTCATCCTAATTTGAAAATAACGGTAGATGAACCCAACTACGTAGGTGGAACCGATCAAGCCTTTTGGGAATTTAGCATTGAAAATAATGCTTCTGTTTCGAATGATCCCGCAACGAACAGTTGGCTAACGTTAACGAATCCTTCGGGCTTGGTAACTGATTTTCAATTGGTCAATGTGACTACTGGAGATATGATTCCATTGGTCAATGGCATATTTCAGTTAGGTATTTTCAATAGCGGAGACATATACAATTATCAACTTTTTGCGACTAACCTAAGTTGTGCAACGGAAAATATGGAACTGAAATACGGCTGGAACTGTGAGCCTTACACGAGTACAACGCAAACGCCCTGTCGGGAAAAGATAGCTTTCCTCACCGCCACTTCTCCCGCTGGCGTTCTCGAAATGGATATCATTAGCCCAACTGCACCGACACAACTTTGTGAAATGATGGATTATCATATCGTCGAAATTTACAATGCACAGCTAGGCAATATCTACGAGGTAGTTCTCGAAGCTACGTTACCGCAAGGGTTGAATTTAATTCTTAATTCCAGTCAGATAGCGTACCCGACGGGTTCTGCTTTTGTGGATATACCTGATCCTACGAATACGGCTGGAAATACTTTTGAGTGGAACATTTCTGCCCTTCATCCAACTATTCAAACGAACGGACTCTCTACCGTCACCGATAATCCCAACAACTCCGTAAGCCTTAGATTTTTGACTACGACCGATTGTGGATTTATTGCTAGTTCGAGTATAATTTTTAAAACCAAAGGTGAACAGAGTTGTGATGAACCTACTAATTTACTAGCGAAGCCAAGTGAACCTATTGACATTGGAGGTATCTCGGCTTTGTACAATTCCGATATTAATGTTTCCATCACCGCTCCCGTAGGCATCACTTGTGATACTGGCGTTCCTATTTTCATTAGTGTTTTGCCCGATGGAATTACTTCAGATTCGGATAGTATTTTTATTAATCTACCCCTCGGCGTGAGTTATATCCCAAGCACTTATCATCCTCTTAACAATGCTTCTACAAATCCACCTACTATCTGTGATATTGGAGGACAGGAGATCATCAAAATAAAGATCAATCCAAATATCCCCGCAAATACCTTGATTACTTTTGAATTGGAAATTACTGGATTAGGACAAAGTAGTTGTGATGCTCAGTCTCTTCAAGTGTTAGCCGTTCAGCGACAGGATGCGGTTTGTACCACCACAGGAGCGCTTTGTTACATTTTGGCTCAAACGGGAAGTACTTCGATTAATATCCAAACGGAGCATCCCGAACTGAACCTCGATAATTTTACAGTTGAGGCTTTGGGAGATTCCGTAAATTTTCAAATTTCTATTGAAAATCTCGGAGTAGGCAGCAGTACGCCGCTGCAAGTGGACTTCTACCTTGATGTGGACGGCTCACAGAGTTGGACATCTGATGATAGTTTAGCGGGGACTGCTACCTATCAAGGGTTTTTGGAAAGTAACGCTACTACGGTATTCAATGGAAATTTTACAACATCAGCCATTCATCAATTATGTGATCTCATTGCGGTAGTCAACTCGGCTAATAATTGCATTTGTAGCAGTCCAACAACTTTGGTAAACGGACCTATCGAGTCACATTTAGAGGAAGTAGTGGCTTGTTCGGGCGAAACAGTTACGCTTGGATGGAATCCTGCTAACGGGCATACTTACCAATGGACACCTACCAATAACATTACCATTACAAATAACTCTACCACGGAATTTAGTGTATCCAACGGCACGGCAGACACCTTATTTTTTAATTACCAAATCATGGAAAATGACGGAAGTGGATGCGTTGTCCATCATTTTTTGGAAGTAGTTGTTTTACCAGTTCCTTCTATTTTACAAGATGATATGCAGGTATGTGCGGGCGAAACCATCACCTTGGAAGCTACGGCTGGAGGTACTTACAACTGGCAAGGCCCTAACATCAACCATCCGAATCAAGCTAGTCAAACCCTTACCATTTTTGAGGATGCGACCTACACCGTCACCATATCAACTGCGTCGGGATGTGATGCTATGGACGAAATCAACATAACCGTCATTCCTCTGGAAATGGAAACTATCAATGAAACCAAATGCCCCGACGAACAGATTTTTATTTTCGGACAAAATATTAGCGATCCCGGGATGTACTGCGATACGGTGGCGACCTTGGCTGGATGTGATAGTATCATTTGTATCGAATTGGAAAACTTAGCTACGGCTTCCGAGGAAACGATTAGCGTTTGTGCTGGAGATTCTATTTTGATCGGCAATGCGTATTATTTCCCACCTGATACCATTTGTCAAACCTTGACCTCTAATTTTGGTTGCGATAGTACCCATTGCGTTGTCTTAGAACAACTAGAGCCACCCTTTGCTGAATTTTTAGGAATAGACGACAACGAATTAAAAGTTGGGGAAGATGAACTTGTCCAATTGCAAGTGACGGAAGGATTTGCACAGTACCAATGGTGGCCCGCCGATGGGCTGAGTTGTTCCGATTGTCCTGATCCGACCGCCACGTTTAACTCATCAAGAGAGATAGCAGTAACCGCTACTGATGCTAATGGATGTAGCACTCAACTCGTATTATTAGTGACCGTGATTCCTCCCTGCAATCCTCAACGATTAGAAATACCCAACGCCTTTACGCCCGATGGTGACGGTATCAATGATGGCTTTGGTATCGTTGCTTTCGAAGGGTTCGAGCAAGTGCAATCCATCGAGATTTATGATCGCTGGGGTGAAAAAGTTTACGCACGTTCTGGTGCCGATGCCCTCTGGGATGGAACTATTGAAGGTAAAGCAGCACCAAGTGATGTTTACGTTTTCGTCATAAAAATAGTCTGTGCGGATGGGGTAGAAATTCTACACGGCGACGTGACTTTAATCAGGTGAACGCATTTGCCTTGTCAGGGTCGGTTGCCCAAACCCCGACAGTTTTCCTTCCATAAACGATAAGAAAAATTGTAATTTTAAGTCAAATTCTTGTCAGCAAGTAGTTGATGAAAAATTTTTATCCACCACAAAAATTTCCGAACATTACAAAACAGATTTATTTTTTAGGAAATGAAATCGCCGATTTCGTGCCAATCCTAGTTTTTTAATACATCTGTTAGGAGCACTTGGAGTAAGGAAGTGAGCAGCGGAAAGGGAGCAGTAAGAACAGAGATAAATCTCATATTTTCTCTCTTCCCACTTCTCACCTCTCTCCAACACATAACATTTTTTTATCCAATTTTTAATTCTAGAACCTATGAAGAACATTTATTTAATTATCGTTTTCCAATTTTTAATTTTTACCGCCTTCGGGCAAACCTACGTTGACCAATCCGCTACGGGAGCTAACGACGGAACATCTTGGGACAACGCCTACACCGACCTGAGCGATGCTCTAGCTAATTCGTCACCCAACGACGAAATTTGGGTAGCTGCTGGCATTTACAAACCCGGAGGAACCATGCCCTCACCCGATACTTTTTTCACTTTTCCGCACGATCTTTTGTTGTACGGAGGATTTGCGGGTACTGAGACTAATTTATCCGAAAGAGACTGGGAAACCAACGAAACCATCTTATCGGGAGATCACAATGACGATGATACCGACGATGTCTTTGATGCTAATAAAACCGATAACTCCAAACACGTCATGTGGCTAACCGATACGGTCACTACCGCTTCGACGATTGACGGATTTACCATCAGAAATGGCAACACCGAGCCAGGCTCTAGTGCTGGAGATCTCAGAAGAGGCGGTGGTATCTTAACCTACGGCGCGCCCGCCATTCGGAACTGTTACTTTACCCAAAACTTTGGTCACTTCGGTGGAGGGCTTTATCCTCGCATCGGAGGTGCGGCGGGAGTGATTATCGAGAATTGTGTATTCGAAAAAAACCAAGGCGGCTTCGGTGGAGGTGTGTATCTCAACGCCACTACCGCTACCGTAGAAAATTGTGAGTTTATTGAAAATGTGGTTGTGACCCTAGGTGGAGGATTGTACAATAACTCGCTAGGTGGGAGTACAATTTCCAACTGTACCTTTACTGCCAATCAAGCCACCGAGAGTAGAGGTGGAGGATTGTACAATACTTCCTCGCCGAGTATCATCACGGATTGTGATTTTTTCAACAATTTCGCTTTAGCTTCGTCGGGTGGAGCGTTGCAGGTGAGGAGTGATGACGATGATCCATTCATCACGGTTGAGATTTCCAATTGTACTTTTCAGGGAAGCAGAGGTCGCTTCGGAGGTGCAGTAGGTATTTATGATGAGAAAAGTATTGCCAACTTTACAAACTGCGATTTTTCGGACAACGAAGCGGAAAATGTAGGTGGAGCTTTGTCAAATGCCTTCGGCGCAACGACTAGCCTAACTGCCTGCAATTTTGAAGGTAACCTATCCAATGGTTCGGGTGGTGCTGTTTTTAGTCAAAATGATAGCGCAGTAGTCAATATTTTAGATTGTATCTTAACGCTCAACGTAGCCGACAGAGGGGGCGCCGTTGCCATGAGCGGTGATGATGATCCCAACACTACGGCACCTTTAGCAGTATTGAATGTAGAAAATAGTTTTCTCACTTTTAACAATGGAACAGATCAAGGCGGTGGCGTAAACATTGACAATACCAACGCCAACTTTACCAACGTACTCTTTAGTGATAATTTTACCGATGCAACGACTGGTATCGGTGGCGGAGTTTCGTTCAATACGGCGGATACCATAGTGACGGCGTTCGGTCTGATGAATTGTACTTTTGTCAACAATATCGCAGCCGTCGGAGCGGGTATTTCTAATTGGCAACCCGGCATGGAAGGGGGTTCTACTTTAACGATGCAAAATTCCATTTTTCAAAATCCAATAGGAAACAATTACGAAATCGAAGCAGGAGAACCTACCGTAATTTCCAATGGAGGTAACCTTAGTTCAGATGCTTCTGCCGTAGATTTTCTCACTGGCACTAATGATTTGAATGAAACTGATCCTGAGTTCGTTGGTCTTAACGACGAAGACTATCGCCTATCAGATATGAGTCCCGCAATAGATGCAGGTATTGCAACTAATGCCCCACTATTCGATATTGAGGGAAATCCAAGGGTAGATGATATAGATATGGGTGCTTACGAAAATCAAAAAACGGTAAGTGTGGATGAGCTAGAAAAGGCTTTTGGAACATTGGACATTTATCCCAATCCAGTAGTTGGGGATCGCTTAGATTTTACTTTTGAAAGTGAATGGAACGGAGAACTCCTTGTGCAAGTAGTGGATATGAACGGAAGAGTTCTAATCGCTCAACAAATTAAAAAAGTGGCTCGGGAAGTATTTAAAGGCTACGGTGTCCAACAACTCTCGCAGGGAGTTTACAGCCTTACGATCACCAACGGAAGTGAGACGGTGACGAAGCGATTTGTGAAATAGTTTAAAGTAAGTTTATAAATTAGTCCCACTAGGCTGATTTATGGAAAAGCAAAACACGCCCAACCAGAATATGGTTGGGCGTGTTATTTAAAATAAAAAGCCATAGCTACTTAGTAGAAATTTTCCTAGTGAACAGGCAACGCCTCCACCGAAGTCTCCTTGGCTAAATTAAACGTATGCGTAGCATTACTTTTCGGTAAAGTAATGTGAAAAATACTCCCCTCCCCTACCTTAGAAGTTACCCAAATTTTGCCCCCCAATTGTAGAATGATTTTATTACAAATAGCCAAACCGATACCCGTGCCCTGATATTCATCCTTGTTGTGTAGGCGTTGGAACATTTCAAAGATACGTTCAAAGTAGGCAGGATCTATTCCTATACCGTTGTCTTTAATCAAAAAATAATGCTCCTCTTTATCCAGATATTGAATAGAGACTATTTTTTTTAAATTTTGGTTGTACTTCAGTCCGTTTTCGATTAGGTTTTGAAAAACCTGCTTGATCAAAGTATAATCGGAGTTAATGATGGGAAGATTGCCAAAAAGAATTTTACAATCCTGAAATAATTCTACACTCAAAGATTCGTCAGATATATGAGTAAGCACGTGGTTCATGTTCACTTCTTCGGATTTGATCTTTCGCTTATTCGACTTCGAATACTCTAAGATGTCCTCTACCAAGTGGTGCATATTTTCCGCATTACTGGAGATGATCTTCAGGAATTGCTTGCCATTTTCATCAAAGTCCTTACCGTATCTTTTTTCCAACAAACCAATAAAACTAATGATACTTCGGAGGGGGCTTTTCAAATCGTGAGAGGCGATATAGGCAAATCTTTCGAGTTCTTCGTTCGAGTTCAACAATTGCGAATTAGAGGATTTTAGTTTTTTATTGATCTTTCTAAAACCCATATGAAATTCTCTGACCGTGATGGTAAAAATAATCAACGATAAGATGAAATTGATAAGCGATAAAGATTGGGATAATTGATCAGAAATTTCTTTAGGAAAATCAAACCCACCAATTTGTAAAGCTGCCAAAACGATAAAGCAGGTCCCCGTGATGATGGCCCACACTGTTGCTCTTTTTTTTTCTAAAAATAAAAAAGGCATCGGACAGATTAGCAAAAGAAAAATGGAAAAAGGTGAAGTAGCCCCTCCCGTAAAGTACATCATGGCGAACAGTGCAGTCACTATTTGAAAAACAAAAAAATCCGAAGTGAAAGTAGGATTTTTACCATACCGAATCAGTAAGATATGTAGGACAGAAGAAATGGCAGTATAAAAAGAAATACAATAGCCAAAGGAAAAATTGATGTAAATATAAAATAGAGAAAATATCAAGGATGAAGAGATAATGAAGACATCTATGGCGACAACTGATTTGACAATACGAGATGCTATGTCGTCTTTTTGATATTCTCTAGGGATGAAGTTGTTTAGGAAAAGCATATGAGTTAGGTGTTATTTTCATTGTTATATTTTTGTGATGCAAATTTTATTCCTTTTGACATCCGAGCGGGTAATTTCAAATTCCCCGTTCAGTTTTCTTAAAACTAAAAATAACCATACATCAATAAATCCTCACCTCCTCCCCTTTCTCAGTATTCTAAAAAACCACAAAATCAAAATAGACCCAAGCGTAGCGGAGACGAACATCCCGCACCTCTGAACGGGTAATTTCAAATTCCCCGTTCAGTTTTCTTAAAACTAAAAATAACCATACATCAATAAATCCTCACCTCCTCCCCTTTCTCAGTATTCTAA
>JBCCJE010000100.1:0-10570 GCA_039027925.1 Bacteroidota bacterium | reverse complement strand
CTGCTTAGCACCATGCTTTGAGAACTTCGTGGGATAGCAAATAAGTAAAGCAAAAGTTCTTAAAGCCAACAAACGCTCCATAATTTGGCTTTAAGAACACTTACATTCCCGCTTTCTCAACCCACAAGGTTCTCAAAGCATGGCATCAAGTAGTTGCAAAAAACTAAAACTTAGTGTCTTCGAGACTTCGTGGCAAAAAAAAATCGAACCAAATATAGGACTTAATTAGATAAATCCACCCTCTTAGACATTGAGTAAATCATTCAATTTTCACAAAACGAAATGCTTGAATATTCTCCGCACTGCGCACTTGTAACAAATAACTTCCGACGGCTAAATTTTCTACGTTGAGCGTCATTTCCTGCCTTAGCACTTCTTGGTGCTGCACACGTCCCGTAAGGTCGAGGATGTACAGTTCGCCTTTTTCTTTTTCGGAAAAAATGTGCAAATGGGTTGTTACTAAATTAGAAGAAATACGTACCCAATCGTTTTGGGCTAGCGGATTGTGAACATTAGTAACAAAGTACGCACGTTGGGCCAAAGTAGCGTCCACAATAAATGGATTTTTGTTGCCTTGCTCGGCCGCTATGAGATCGTTGCGTTGTGTTTCCGTGGTATCCACGGGATCATCCAAGTGCCATTGGAGTAAAGTTTCTTTTTGTAGATGGAAAAAATTAGGATCAGCAGCATTGGCTTGATCTTGATAAATGGTATAAAAATAAAAGATTGCTCTGGCAATATTTCCCTTCACTTCCTCTCGGGGTTCGAACTGACAATCTTCCGCATCTTTCTCGCTGTAGCTATCAATATTGGTTGTAGGAATATTGTTAGAAATGATATTCAATGTGTACCAAGTATCCGTATCATCATCTTCGATGTCGGCGTAGGCACACGATCCGCGCGCATCATTAACATTGACTTTACAAGGAAAAATGTTGTGCATATCGCTGCGCTGTGGTTCGTCACCGGCACCTTTGGATTGAGGATAGACGTGCTCGGCGTTGAGGCCTTGCCCATTCATAAACGCCGATACACTTGGGTCTTCGTTGGGATCGAGGGTGACTTTGAAGTTGGTGTAAATGCCGAACAAATCCAAGCCCACATTATCTATTTCGGCGTAGAGCACATCCCGTGCTAAGCTGTAGCCCAATGTACCCGTGGGGGTATAATTATCTTGTAGAAAGGTGATGAGTTCTGGTCCCATTTGGTTGGGGGCTATCGTTTGTGCTTGCGAAAGAAATGGCAACCATAAAAAAATCAATATTCGATAAAGCATCTGACATCGTTTATAAGTCTTGTAGAAAATTAAGTACGGGAACAAAGGTAACTGTTTTCTTGTAGATTGAATTTAGGCTTAGCCAATCCACGGGGTAATTTTGAAATGACTTAGTGGAGGATGAAATTACCCCGTGGAGATCACTCAGGATGATAGCTCCTCTCCATATTTTTCATCACTTCCGCTTTTTTCAGGCTCATTTTTTTCATCTGGTGTTGGCTGTACAGTTCCATTTGGTCGGTGTAGTGAGGGCTATCGGGATGATTAGATGTACCGTAGGGCGTGATGGATTCAATCTCTACCCCCTCCTCCCCAAACCTGATGAGACTCACGTAAGATTCACCCGCAAATATTTTGAATCTTCCTTTTTTATCAGGCTGTCCGTGCATGGAAGCAATCACATTGGGCGAACCCCAAATGGGGATTCGTATATCTCCGCGTACGTGTTGTTGGAAATCTCCTAGCGGTACTCGGATGGATTTAAAATATTTTTTCAGATGCTTTTGAGTTTTTTCTAACATACTAATTACGTAGGGTGCTGTCAACTTAAATTCGAGGGGGTAAATCCCCCGCTTCCGTAAGTCTTTTCCTATAAAATAATACGTCAGTACAAAAACGGTAGCACCTACATTTTCGATATTGGTGGCTCGATCCCATTGATTTAACAATTGAATGAGTTCACTCACTTTGGGATATTGCTGGGGATCAAGGTGGAGCATCATCTCCAAATTTGGAACTGGATAAATGTGAGCGGGCGTGTGCCACTTGGTGTCGAATTTTATGTTGCGAAAATCCTCGAACGAAATTTTGTCCTGCGCCCTCATCAAATGGTGATAGCGAATGGAACGATTGTTATCGCCCGTCAAATAACCAAAGGTGGCGTTGATTGCCGTAGGATCAATGTTATCATCGGGAGCGGTAGCGTTGAAAGGAGTGTGGTTGGAGTTGCCCACGTAACCACTAGCGGGATTGTGAACTTGGGCGAGGGCATCGAAGGAATGAAATTCGGGTTGCCAGATCACTTCGGAAGTATGCCCCGGCAAAACTTTTTTCCAATCATATTTAGGATTTCTTTTGGGAAAAAGTCCCAGCCCCGCATAGAAAATATTGTCTTGATTATCGGCGTAGATTAGGTTGGTCGTACAAACGCCGAGCATCTTCAGGGCTGATTTGAACTCCGTAAAATTTTGCGCTTTATTCATTTTGTACCATTGTTCGGCGGCTTGAATGGTTTGATTAGCGATGTACCGAATGGCGTAATAATTTCCATTTTTGCTTTTAAGTACTGGCCCGTGTTTGCTGCGGTACACCTTCTTTTTGATACCGATATTCAGTCCGAGTATCTTGGCTTTGAGTTTAATTTTTCGTTCTTCCAGCGTTTCCCATTTCCCATCAAAAAAATATTTATTCTTTTCGTTTTTGTGCATTTCCAATTGGTACACATCGGCAAAGTCTGCATGATTGACCGTGTGCGTCCAAGCTAGGTTTTCGTTAGCGCCCACAAAAATGTGCATACCGCCCAGCAGCGTCGCACCGTGTACATTCAGCCCTTCTTCGCTCACCAAGTGCGCCTCGTACCAAGAGTACGGCCCTTCGAGTGGTTGGTGCGGATTGATAGCCAAGTAGGTATGTCCATCTTTTGTTTTTTTACTATTGACAGCAAAACCATTCGATCCCATCGGCGCATTTTCGTAGAGGTTGATATTTCCCGAAATGATTAAACCCAAAGCATCTTGCACATGAGACAAGAGTGCCAAGGCGAGCGTGTATCCTTTGATGACATCTTTTTCTTCAATGGGAAACATTTTTTTGACGAGCACTTCTTTGGGATGTTGGGCGGCGTAGGCATTCATGGCGTCCACGTAGGCCTTAGTGATTTTTTTAAATTTTGGGGAAACATCCCGATCGTATTTTTCATCTACGGCTGCGTTGATTTCCAAAAAGTTGACGGCAAAATCTAAGATAGCCCCCTTTGGTCCTTTGACTCTTCCTAACAATCCTTTTACGGGAAGCAAGGTCTCTTGGATAGTTTTAAAATCATCTTCGGCAGCAGCCCAAGCCAATCCGTAGGCTACTTCCTCATCGGTAGGTGCGTAGATGTGCGGTACGCCCCAATGATCTCGAATGATGGTGATATTTTTGGGATTGACTTGTGCGAAGATGGGAGCGGAAAGGAAAAAGGAAATAAGGAGTAAAAGGTTTTTCATGATGAATTTTGATGATGATAAGTGATGACTTACGATGGCTGAGAGTACATCTAGTTAGCCACCTTTTTGTTGGATACGATAGATATATTTTACAATTTAGCTTGTTGGATCACACTTACCAAACCTTTGCTTGTTTATTTTACTGATTAGTGTTTGAAGGTATCGTTCAATACACGTTGGGGCTGTAGTTTACCTTTTCCTTGGAACTTTGCTTTTCCTTTTTTTAATATATTTATTTGTCTTTAACCCAAGTTCCTCATGTAGTTCCCAATAATTATCCTCGTAAGTAGTTTGTTAGCAAATAGGTATTATGAGTCATTTAGTCTTGGGTATTATCAATCGTATTATATTTTTTTATGATTTCTACGATTTCTAGAAAGTTCTTTTCTTCCTTAATATTTTCGAATGCAGGGTCATTTTCCAGTTTTTCTAAGTCATGGAACCCTCGTGCTGCAAGACTTCTGATATTCCAAATAGCTTGAAATTTGCTTCTGCTTGTATTTCGCATACTGTTTATTCTTGCGGAATTATAAATGTCCTCCATTTGAATATAGCCATTACAACTCATCACCTGTTTATAGTAATCGGCAGCTTCTTCAAAATTATTTTGTCTCAGTAGTTCCTTTCCTCTTTTTAGACTAGTCTCATATTTTTCTTGTAGCTCAAGTTCTATTTTTTTATATGCTTCCTTTGTTTTTGGCGTATAACCTCCTAGGTATTCATGGAGTGTTATCTGAAATCCAATTGCTGTATTTTTTTCAAAAAATGTTTTCCATTCTTTGGTATGACGGATAGGATAAAAATTTAAATCGAATCTTATGTTGGTTAAATATTTATCGTCTATCCCCTCTTCCACGGCTCGCTGCAACCAATGAATAGCTTTATTCGCATTACCTGTTTTTGAAAATGATACCGCAGCTTTGTACAACTGATTGGCTTGAATTTCTTCATCTTGCAACTCAAAATAAGATTCGTATTTCTTAGAGCTTTTTTCATAATCACCTACTCTGTACAAACTATCTGCTAACTGAAGTAAGGTCTCCGCCTCCTGACCTTTTAGTACGATACTTATCAATAGGCTAACTGTGATCATTAGTAAGTTCTTACCCATCTTTTTCTTCATTTTAATAACAACACATTTACATTTTATAACTATTAAGTTCATGTCTAAAGAAAAACGTATCTCACAAAAAAATTAGTATTGATTTTTTCATTACTCATCACTCTTACCTCCTCACTCCACCACCACATCCATGATCGGGCGGAAACCAATAAACGGAGAGGGGGTTGTCCATCCTTCAAATTCATCGGCAGATTCTATCTTAATATCGTGACCGGTGCTATCGTAGCAGCCGCCTTTGGTTTTGTTACCGCCATTGATCGTTCTGGTAGAAATCATTTCTGCCGCATTGCCTGACATGTGATATAGTCCGTAATCATTTGGGCAGAACGATTTGATGTGCGCCGGCATGATGAAATTAAAATTGACCTTGGACGGAATCACTTCGTAAGTCCCCTCCTTACGATTGTAGTGGATACTACTAGTACCGATGGTCTTAAAATTTGCCAAATATTGTCCCCTTGCATTTCTGGTGTAGTAGCCTCCCCAAGGGTAAGGGGCAGATTTATGACCACCACGCGCCGCATATACCCATTCATGTTCGGTAGGTAATCTGAAATTGATTTTGTGCTTTTTGTACTGAGGTTGTAATTTTTCGGTAAGCCAACGGCAATACATTTCAGCTCCTTCCCTCGGAATCGTCAATACGGGATATTCCGCGTACGCAGGATGCTCGTGGTAAGTTTTAGCCAGCGCTTCTACGTTCCAGTTTTCTACTTGCCGATTGGCTTTTTCAAATTCTTTCTGCTTGTTTTGTTTCAAAAGGTCTTGTAAAAATTCGTTGTACGCTGCGTTGGAGATTTCTGTCTTGGACATAAAGAATCCTTTGACGGGTAATTTCGCTCCATTTTTCGTCAGTAAATCTCCCGTGGGAATGTAGGTGTAAGTTTTTGGCGGCTTGAATTTTTTACCAAATGGATGCTTGGGTTTTTTAGGGAACAAAAAAGAACTAGTTAAAAATAGTAAGCAAAGTAGGGTTACACTTAGCATCGAGAATCTAATTTTCATAGGAGTTGGTATTTTGATGAACAATTATCTTCTAAGGCAATAGGAAAAAATAAATTGTTCAATTTGGGTCGGTTATTTCTTCTTTTTTCAATATAAAAAAATCGTAGCATAGTCCTTCTACGCCTAGATTTTTTTATGAAGAAAAAAGAAAAAAGAAGCAGCCAAATTGGATGATTTATTCTTTCCTATTGCCTAAGTGTAACTCCCACCGCAAAAGTTACTTTAGCTCTGCGTAGTATTTAAAATAGTACGGGATGGTTTCGATGCCTTTATAAAAATTAAAAAGTCCGTAGTGCTCATCGGGCGAATGAATGGCATCCGAGTCCAGCCCGAATCCCATCAGTACTGATTTTACCCCGAGTACTTTTTCGAACATCGAAACGATCGGGATACTGCCCCCTGATCGCTGGGGAATAGGATCTTTTTTAAAAGTCTTGCGCATCGCCAAGTGCGCCGCTTGGTACTCTACGGTATTGGTGGGCGTCACGGCGGGTTCTCCTCCGTGGTGAGGAGTCACTTTGACGGTGACCGCAGGTGGTGCTATTTTTTTAAAGTGGTCACTAAAAAGGCGAGTGATCTTATCGGGATCTTGATTGGGGACTAGCCGCATACTTATTTTTGCGTAGGCTTTGCTCGGTAAAACTGTCTTAGCTCCCTCGCCGATGTATCCGCCCCAAATGCCGTTGACATCGAGGGTGGGTCGGATGGAAGTTCGCTCCAGAGTAGTGTAGCCTTTTTCGCCGTGAATATCTTTGATTTTTAAATCTCGCTTGTAGGCATTGATATTAAATGGAGCTTTGTTCATCTCGGTTCTTTCCTTTTTGCCCACGCGCTCTACGTCTGCGTAAAATCCCGGTATGTTAATTTTTCCATTTTTATCATGCAACGAAGCAATCATCTTGCTGAGGATGTTGATCGGATTCCCTACTGCGCCGCCGTACACGCCCGAGTGTAAATCTCGATTCGGTCCCGTTACTTCTACCTCCAAATAACTCAGTCCACGCAGTCCCGTAGTGATGGAAGGTACGTTATTGGCGATGATGGAAGTATCCGAAATGAGCACCACGTCGCTCGCTAATCGTTTTTTATTTTTTTTGCAAAATGCTCCCAAATTCACCGAGCCTACTTCCTCTTCTCCTTCGATCATAAATTTGATATTGCAAGGCAGGTTGTCCGTTTGGATCATGCCTTCGAATGCTTTCACGTGCATAAACATCTGCCCCTTATCATCGCAAGCCCCCCTCGCAAAAATAGCTCCCTTGGGGTGTCCCTTCGCTTTTTTGACAACTGGCTCGAAGGGAGGAGAAGTCCACAACTCGATGGGATCGGGTGGTTGGACATCGTAGTGTCCGTACACCAAAATAGTGGGCAGATTTTTATCCACAATTTTCTCGGCGTAGATAATCGGATACCCTTTGGTAGGACAAATTTCTACGTGGTCTGCTCCCGCATTTTTTAAATTGTCCGCGATGAAGTTCGCCGCCTTGTTCACTTCTTCGGCGTAGGCAGAGTCAGCACTTATCGAAGGAATGCGCAGTAGCGCCAACAGTTCTTCCAAAAATCTTTCTTGGTTGTCTTTTAGGTATTTTTGAGTCTCTTTCATTTTTAATTAAATTTTTTTGTTAATCGTGATAAGTAATGATCCCCGAAAGTTTCGCAGGGCAGGCATCATTCAAAACAAGCATCCGAGAAAATCAACAGTTCCCTTTTCCCATTTTTCTTGACCGAGTGGCTTGACCATGAGTGCATTTTCGAGGGTTCGCTTCGCTACGCCTAGTGCTTGCAACTCATTGATAATCAGCCATCTACAATCGTTGTCACAGGATTGGTATCCATTTTTTTTATACACATTTTGCTCTTGTGCAATCAGTACGATAAAATCAATAGCGTATTTTTTGCCCAACGTTTCGACGGTTTGTAACAATTCACTTGCAATTTTTTTTCTTCGAAAATCTGGATGCACACAAAAATCAGAAACGCCGAAAATAGTAAAATTTTTTCCATTTACTTTTATCAGGCGGTGAATAATGGCGAGGTGAGCAGTCAGTTGTTTTTGTTGATAAACCAAATATCGAAAACTAGGTAGCTGTTTGTAAAAGGATTGTTGGTGAGGATAGACGGAGAAGCATTGTTGGAGCAGCCAACTGATTTTGCGGTGTTGGGCAGCAGTTAATTTGAACTCTTCAATTCTTTTGATAATCATGTTGTTTTTTGCTGATGATAACGTTTTGTGGTGACTAGCTCAAATATTTTTCCATCAATAATTCATTCAAATTACTTTCGGAAATGTATTGTTGGATAATGCCTCTTTCCGAAAAAGAAATCTCGCCGGATTCTTCGGATACTACGAAAACCATGACATCTATCTGCTCGGAAGTACCGATAGCCGCCCGGTGTCTTAGGCCATATTTTTTGGGTAAATCTGGTTTTTGGGTCAATGGCAAAATACAACTAGCCGCAATAATCTTGTTATTCGAAATAACGATGGCGCCATCGTGCAATGGACTTTTTTTGTTAAAAATACTTTCGATGAGTTCGTGGGTGATCGTGGCGTTGAGTTCGATGCCCGTACTAATGATATTATCAATGAGGGCATTTTGAGCAATAACGATCAAAGCACCATTTTTTTCTTTACTCAAATTCAGGATACTAGTCTTGATATTTCTGATAATCTTTTGCCGTTGGTTATCATCGAGGAGTTGCTGACTTTTATCTTTACTGAACCATCTATCGAAAAAACGGTACTGTTGCCTCAGGGTGGTATTGCCGAGCATCAAGAGAAATCGTCTGATCTCTGGCTGAAAAACAATTAATAACATTATAATTCCAACACTCGCAAATTGTTCAAATAACATTGAGGTCAGCTTCATATTCAGCAGTCCCGTCAATTTCCAAATACCAAAAATAGCCATGACTCCGATGAAAATATTGAACGCAATATTTCCCTTCAGTAATTGGTAAATGATGTAAAAAAGATACAATACGATGATGACATCGAGTATATCCCATAGCCGTAGTTGTGGCAAATTAAGGTCAGGCATAAATATTTCCCTTCAGGATCAACCGTATTATTTTTTGAATTTGACTGGAATGGTCATTCGATATCGTAGATGACATTTTCTTCCATATTGTAAAACATAAAGCTGTACATATCCGCAGCGGATTGGATTAATTTATCAGTAGGTACGCCCGCCCCGTGACCAGCGCTGGTTTCTATTCTAATTAATACTGGATTGTCTCCCTGATGTTTAGATTGGAGTTCCGAAATAAATTTGAACGAATGCGCAGGAACGACCCGATCATCGTGGTCGGCGGTAGTAACCATCGTGGCGGGATACGTGGCTTCCTTTACGTTGTGCAGCGGAGAATATTTGATAAGATAGTTGAATGCTTCGGGATCATCGCTCCTTCCGTAGTCATCGGCCCAAGCCCACCCGATGGTAAAAGTATGGTACCGCAACATATCCAAAACACCAACTGCGGGGAAAGCCACTTTGAACAAATCGGGCCGCTGGGTCATACACGCCCCTACGAGTAGCCCACCGTTGGAACCTCCTCGGATAGCGAGTTTATCTTTGCTGGTATATCCCTTAGCGATGAGGTACTCCGCCGCCGAGAGGAAATCGTTGAATACATTTTGTTTTTGTGCTTGCGTACCCGCTCGGTGCCACGCTTTGCCAAACTCTCCCCCACCCCGGATGTTAGCCACGGCGTAGATACCTCCATTTTCTAACAAAACCGTATTGGCGATACTGAACGACGGTAGCACGGGTATATCAAACCCACCGTAGCCATATAATAAGGTAGGGCGAGCACCGTCTAGTTTTAATCCTTTCTTGTAAGTGAGGAACATAGGTACTTCGGTGCCATCGTAACTTTTGAACCAAACTTGCTCGGTGATGTAATCGTTGGCATTAAAATCTACCTTTGGAGCTTTGAATACGTTGATCTTTTTCTCCGACACCTCTAAGCTATAAATGGTGTTGGGCCGAGTGAAGGAAGAGAAAGAAAAGAAAGCCTCTTGGTTATCTTTTTTACCACTAAATCCACCGACCGTGCCAATCCCGGGTAGTTCCAAATTCGATTCGAACTTTCCCGCCAAACTAAAAAACTTCACCAGAGAGGAAGCATCGTGGATATAGGCAGCAATGATTTTTCCTCCCAACAGATAGACGGATCGAAGGACATCTTTTTTATTTTCGGGAATGATATTTTTCCAGTTGGTTTCTTCGGGGTTTTCGGTATTGATGGCAACGAGCCGATTGTTGGGTGCATTATAATTGGTCAATACGAGTAGTTCACTACCGTTGTTGTCCACTACGTTAAAATCATTTTCGAAGGATTCTTTGATGGGGACAAAGGGATTGTCCAGCGAACTCAAATCCTTAAAGTACAGGGCGTTGCCGCTCGTAGATTCTACCACGGAAAGCAAGAGGTATTTTTCATCTTGCGTGGTTTGAGTATATACGTTTCTTAGCGGATTGGCTCGATCGGCGTATATGAGTTGGTCGGCGGATTGGGGTGTACCCACCTGATGATAATACACCTGATGAAATTCGTTTTTAGCGGAAAGTGCTTTACCGTCTTCTGGCTCGGGATAGCGACTGTAAAAGAATCCATCGCCAGACCAACTGATGCCAGAAAATTTGACCCACTCTATTTTGTCATCCATGACCTTCCCCGTTAGGAGGTCTTTAATGTAAATGGTTTTCCAGTCTGACCCACCTTCGGATACTTGGTAAGCTAGTTTATCACCAGCCTTGTTGAAGTCAATCATACTCAGAGAAGCCGTTCCGTCTTCCGAAAAAGTATTAGGATCGAGTACTACTTTGGCGGGATCATCAAGGCTTGCCTGGGTGTACAGGACGCTTTGATTTTGAAGACCATCATTTTTAAAATAATAATATTTTCCACCTTCCTTGAAGGGAGCACTAAACTTTTCGTAATTCCATACTTTTT
>JBCCJE010000099.1:0-10583 GCA_039027925.1 Bacteroidota bacterium | reverse complement strand
TTTTAAATTACCTAAAGTTCAATTCGATTTTAAAATAACTATAGTTTAGTCACGATTGAATTTTAAAAACCCAAGTGTGTTCTATATTGGCATCTTTAGGTAATTTGATGGTTACATTTTCTGCCGTCTGTTGAAATTCAATTTTTCCATCATATCCTAATAACTCAATAGATTTAATTTTTACATTCGAAGTATTTAAATTTCGAACGACAATATCTTTATTAGGTTTCACCAAAACGAAAGTGTAGAGATTTCCATTATTGGTAGTAAAGCGAATATCCTCAGATGTAAATTTGGCATTTTTACTTTCTGACAAATGACCCGTTTCAGTCTTAGTCGGACCCTCCCCATAAACCTCCCAATGCGTTGCACCATGAATCGCTTCTCCATTCACCTCCAACCATTTTCCCATATCCAATAACGTTTTTCGTTGGTCATCGGGAATAGTGCCATCAGGTTTTGGCCCGATATTGAGTAGGAGGCAACCATTTTTACTTACGATGTCCACTAAGTCCATGATAAGTTCTCCCGCAGATTTTGGAATCCAATTTTTGGCGTAATACCATGAATTTTTTCCAATGGAAGTATCGGTCTGCCAGTATGCTTTTCGTAGGGAATCCATTTTACTTCGCTCCAAATCCAACATATGTGTTCCTGCTGGGTAAGACTCAAAGTGTAAATTCTTGGTTTGTAAAACTACTGTTTTATCACGCTCCATTCCAGAGTTGTAGTAGTACGCCGCTAATTTTTTATGATAAGGAACGAATTCTTTTCGGTCGATAAAAAAGTCAAACCAAAAAATATCAGGCTGGTATTTATCAATAATTTCTTTCGTTCTAGGCCACCAAGTGTTGGCTAACCAATCGGAACTAACAGGCACATAAGGCTCATGTCGAGGTGCATACAAAGCTGCATACTTAGGGTCACTATTATCGAAATAATCTTGTTGGTTATAATAATTCCAATTGAACGCCAAGTGCGAACTCGCTCCACAAATCAAACCTTGTCGTTTGATTTCGTCCGTCAATTCTTTGAAGACATCTCGTTTGGGCCCCATCGCTTTAGCATGGAAAGGGGTGATACTTGACTCGTAAAGGGCATAGCCGTCGTGATGCTCTGCAACAGGTATGACATATTTTGCTCCTGCTTTTTTAAATAAATCGACCCAGTCCTTGGCGTTAAAATTTTCCATCTTAAACATCGGAATCAAGTCCTTGTAACCAAACTCTTTTTGGTCACCAAATTTTTCCTTATGGTAAGCAAAAGCAGGGTGGGGGACGTCGGTTTGCTTTTCTCCCGAAGGATTATAAACTCCTTGGTCGAAATACATCCAACGTGGATACCAATCGGTATGCAACTCCGCCACCGAGTTTGGCCCCCAATGAATAAAGATGCCAAACTTGGCATCCTTCATCCATTGCGGGATTTGATATTTTTGTAAACTCTCCCAATTTTCTTCAAACTTTTCGATAGATGAATTATTGGCTTTTTGGGCTTCGTTGGTAGCAACAGGATTACAAGTTAAAGTCAGGAAAGTGAGGACGATGAGGAGGGGGTAAATTTTTTTGTTTTGGAAAATAGCAGCCGCTTTTTGATGTGAGGTATTCATAATTTTATTGATTTGGGGTGATTTCCGCCATTCTGTGTTTCGGGGTGATTTTCTATCACTCTGAAACTTTTTTTTGTTTGAAAATTATTTGGAAATTTTTCGTTTCGGGATGGTTTCCTATCACTCCGAAACTTTTTTTGTTTGAAAAATCACGGGGTCACGGGAAGTGACCCCGTGATGTTATAATTTGACAAATCTCTTGACCTGAGTTTTATTTTTGTGAGTGATTTGAAAAATGTAAATACCTTGTTGGAAGTTAGTCACGTCCACATCGGTGGATTGTCCATTGATCGGTCCGCCGCATAATATTTTCCCATTGAGATCAAAAATGGAAAAGTTAGCTTCGGCGTAGGCTTCCGTTTGAATGTTCAGTTGATCCTGGATGGGGTTTGGGAAAAGGTTAAATTTCACTTCATTTTCAAGTTCTTTTGTGTTCGTCGTGTTTTCGGTACAATCGGAGGGAGGGGTATTCAAATTTTGCGCAGTACTGTTGCCTACTGTTCCTACCAACTGTAAAACCATCCGATCTAAAAGACACCACGACGAACGTGCGTTGATTGTTATGAGGTGTTCACCGGGTTCGTCAAACGTTGCGAAAATTGCGTGGGCATCGTGGTCGCTGGTGTAGGAAGCCCAGATAAAGTCTGTGGATTGTCCATAAACCTTAAAGAACCCATTTTTGCTTGTTCCCTGCGGACAGTCAGCGTTGGGATCACTTTCGCATTGAGGTCGGGGCTTCACAAGGTGACCAGTAGCTTTTTCTCCGTAAAAATCATCAGCATCAATTTTGAGCCAAGTGTCGTTGTGTTCAGAGACCTGTGTGCCTAATCCAACTGCCATACGCCACGTGAATTTATAAGTTCCTGGCGTGTTTATTTTGATGGGATATTCGACGGGACCTTTACCCGTTTCACCAAAAAATTGGCTGCCTGACCAATAGATGTATCCATCTCCCGTATAGTTGGGTTCGGTATTTCCCGTTTGCCATTGTTCACTCAAAATTCCAGTTTCCATTTCGATCACCAACAGACCATCCTGCTCTTCGTAGAGATTATTACCATTGCAAGGAGTTTGTGCATTGGCATTTCCACAAATAAAAAATAGAAATAAGGTGATGATGTAAATGTTTTGTTTTTTCATTGGTTAAAATTTTATGGTTGATATCTTATTTTCTTACTTGGAGAATATGGAAAGGAATGATTTAGTTGAGTTGCCAAACCCTCACCCAATCGTAAAATGTAGTTCGTTCGGGTTCCGTAAAATTCATACCACCATCCGCAGGAGTCGGATTCCAATCGTAAGTTTCGACAACTAATCTTAGATAGGTATTTAAGTTAAAATCAGTTACGGGAGTTAAGGTGTGTACTTCTTTACCGTCCAAGTAGCAAACGATTTCGCTTTCTGATTTCCACCAAGCTCCATAAACATGGTAATTATCCGCTACGTTTTCTCCGACGTCCGCCCATTCTGGACTCGAACCCGTCGGCGTTTCGGGGCAGTTGGTATTTCTGCTGTGTGTATTGGAATGCATAATTTTATCCCAACCTCGACTGGCCAGATCAGATGTTCCTGTTAAAGTTCCAACACATTCTTGGATATCAATCTCAGTTACTCTTTTATCACAACCAGAAGCTTCATTGCGTTTGTTGTTTAACCAAAATGTAGAAGACATAAACGTTTTATTCGCCTTCATTCTGCATTCTAAATACAGTCCAATATTGGCAGGGTGTAACCCTTCTACGTAACCGCCACCGTGCGTAAATAAGTCTCCGTTGACAGTTTGATCTTGCGCCAGCTTGGTGGCTTTGATTTTCAAATTTCCATCACCTTCCGATACGTTTTCTGATAAAAACAATCCGGGAGGTCTGCCGATCCAATTGCCGGAAGAGGTCAATCGCCATTTGGTGTCGTCAATGGATTCATCATCAAATTCATCCGACATGTACTCTAGTTGACTCCACGTGCTTCCATTCGGAGTTGGGTTCACTTCTACGAAATAGGGCATGTCATCCGATGGATTTTCTCTCGTCAAAATCACATCAAAGCTACATTCGCTCACATTGCCAGCCGCATCTTTTACCCGATAAGTATTGGTGGTAGTGCCAACTGGAAAAACCTCCCCTGAACCTAATCCAGCTACTTGGGTAGTCGTTGCGTCCGTCAGATTATCAGTTCCAACGGGTTCGGTATAATTCACGATTTCACCGCCCGAAAAAACGCCAACCGTCTGATTTATATCTGGCGGACAATTGATAGATGGTTGTACCTCGTCTAACTCCTCGTCGCTTTTGCAGCTAAAAAATAATAAACCCGTGATGGTCAGGGTCAATAAAAATTTGTTTAAAAGGTGTGATTTGATCATGTCATTCTATTTTATTTTGAAACCCTCAATCCTCCCGAATGCTCGGTAAGACTTTACGAAGCGGTTTCCTGATTAAATAATTGGTTTATTATATTTTATCTATTCCTAGATACGCTCTATTAATTTTTTAACAGCCCTGTCCCGAAGATTTGGGAGGGAGATACGCCTTACAAACTCGCAAATTTTTTGCAAAAAAGAAGCGCAAAAAACCTGTGAATTAGAACCAACCACCCCTGCCTACAAGGGAATTTAAAACCAGAAATTACTCCACCTTCATTACTCCACGCATCACCATCGAGTGTCCCGGAAAAGTACAAACATATTGGTAAGTTCCTTTCTTCTTGGGTGCTTCAAAATAGATGACATCTGATTGGTGTGGCTGGAGGACGTTCGTGTGATAAAGTACATCATCCGAGTCGGGTACGTAACCTTTTTCTTCTCCTTCTAGTCCTAGCTCTTGAGCTAGCGTTCCTACTTCGGTTGCCTTATTTGGGTTGACAATCAATAAGTTATGCAGCATGTCGTCATTATTATCAAAGACTAATTTGATTCTACTCCCCGCCTTGACGGTAAATTCTTTGATACTGTACTGAAGCCCCGGTGCTGTTCCTAGGGTGACGGTTTTTTCTGGACCGCTCGTCCAACTAGTCGGCATTTTGGTGGGTCTTTTTTTACTGACCAAATTGGCGGCTTTCATATTACTCATATCGTGGTGGTCGTGGTTCATAACCATTTTTTTACCCGCTGGAATTTCATTTAGGGTGTAGTAGCCAAAGTTGTGTAACAAGGTATTCCCATTTTTGTCTTTGATGCCTTTTGCCTTGATTTCGTAGATAAATCCTTTGCGCAAATTATCAATGTAGAGCCTCACCGTTTTTCCATCTTCGCCAAGTGTTGCCTTGACAATTTTTCTTTTTTCTTTTTGGATGATGGGGCTTCCGTATTCGACGTGGTACTCGTAGGTGAAGTCGGTGAGACCATAACTTTCAACGGATTCCGCAGTTGCGGCACTTACTGGCCGTGTAAATTCTAGTTCGAAGCCATCGGGTTTTGCCTTGACGGTTTTGATTTCAAAAGGTATTTTTTTATTCCAAACTAGGCGTTGTAGTCCGAATATTTTTTTTCCCGTTGATCCCCAACCCCTGCTCGTCATACCTACGTAAAGCGATTGGTCATTTCCCCAAATAAGTCGAAGAATACCCGACTCGAATCCTTCTCGAAACGGAAAACAAATTCCTTGATACACGCCATTAATTTTTTCTTGAAAAACGCGCATAATTTTACTGTGCCCTTGATCGCCCACGAGTAGCTGACCAGCGTAGGGACCAAAGTTTTCGGGAATGACCACAATGTCAGAAGTAGAAATTCCCATCAAAGTATGTGGAAACCAAACCGATGGTGGTTTGATGCCCGGTTGTTTTTTGGAGTATTCGTAGAGCGTCCAACCATTAGAATCATCAATATCTTCCCGTACTAATTTAACTGGCGAGTCAGGTTCTTTCGACCATTTTAAGCCATCGGGATGTCCCGCAAAGTCACCACTTTCGAGATGCGTCATTCTGCCTGAACCTACCCAGTCGCCCTGATTTTCGGCATAAAAAATATCACCTGCTTGGTTCAATCCGAATCCTGCGGGAGATCGCAATCCCGTGGCAATGGGCGTTACTTTTCCCTCAGGCGAAACTTTAATGAGCCATCCTCTCCACTTGGACAAACTTTTTCCACCGCCCAACCAGCCAAGATTCAACGTCAATAGCATATCACCTTCGGGCGTAAATTTTGGTCCATAGGTGTATTCGTGGTAGTTGCCGTGGAGTGGAAAAACGGTGATGGGTTCGTAAAGGTCAGCTTTGCCATCTCCGTTGGTATCAGTAAGTTTGGTCAACTCTCCTCGCTGTGCCGTGAAGAAAGCACCATCTTTCCAGTTCAGTCCTAGTGGTTCGTGGAGTCCTTTGGCGAAGCGATTAAATTTAGGATTTTGGCTAGTGGGATTATCAATCAACCATACTTCTCCTCTGCGGGTGCAAACGCCCAATTGTCCTTTATCATTAAAGGCTAATCCACCTACACCTAAGACGATGCCCTTCGGAATTTTGATGTCCTTGATGGAGTAGTAAACGTCCTCTTTTTTGCGAATATCAGATTGGGTATAAGTTTTTGTAACAAAAGAAATACAAAAAAGAAGTGTTAAGGAAATATATAGTTTTTTCATGTTGAAATTGATTTTACCAAATGAAATCATACTCAATAGTTTTGTCTCCCTGTACGGGTAGTAGTAATTCTTGTTTTCCATCTATCGTTCTCAAAAGTGGCTCAGGCATCGTCTTCGCCAAATTCATATAATATGATCCACCAATACTGTAGTATCCATTAGGAATTTTTTTGATGTGATCGGCTTGCGCTACTCGCAGGTAGAGATCATCAAGATGATTATTTTTTATGGAAAATGATCTTGTAATACCTTTGTTATTTTTGGCTGCCTTGAGTTGGTCTTCGATACGAGCATCTTCAAATTGGTATTTAAAAATGGGTTTTCCCGCTTTATCAATTTGATAACCTTTGTACTCGAAAGCACTTGCCTCGCTGGAAGTCCACGCACTATCTGGATGGGAAAGTTGGGCAACAGCGACACCCGTAGTTCCTTCGATAAAAGCATTGAGTGGTTCGGAGGTTTGTGGTTCTCCTCGTTGATACCACATATTGGTAACATCTAAAAAGTCTCCTTTCCACAGTCTGAGAATCGAACCTTCTGAAAGATCACAACTATAATTCCAGCCGCTAGTTTCTCCTACGGAAATACAATGCGTACGTTTTTTTTCACCGTGCTGAATAAAACTTCTCAAGATCTCAGGTTCGTCTTTTACCAGCAATAGTTTTACATCTGGTTCTCTGTCCCAAGGACGTGGCGGGACTTTGTTTGGAAAATTCTGTTTTTCGATACCAGGCCCTTCATAGCCCACAAACATCCAATGTCGCCACTTCAAGTGAAAAAAGTCAATCCTTAATTTATGAGTTCCCTTGGTTAAGTTTACAAGCCCGAAACCAAAATCTTTTCCTTTGGGATTCACGACTAAAGTATCATTGATAAAGAGATTGGCACTGTTTCTAGCAACAACATTTAGGAGGTATGCTCCAGGAATATCCACCCGTAAATCTGCTTCGAATTGCATGGCAAAAAAATCCTCCAATTCTCCATTGAGATTAGTGATGTCGAGTAGGTCGGATGTCCCCTGATCCACTAACTTGAGCTGATCCCAATTGGTAGGCATTCCTCTGTGACTTTCAGGCAGTTCGTAAAGTTTATACTTGACATTAGAGACCGAGAGCGAATCTCTGTTATAGGCTTTGTAGCGAATATTGCGGAAGGCAACTGGCCCGTGGTCGCCCTGAATCATAAAGGGGGCGTAAGGTACTTCGTCGTCAATTTTTGCGGCAGCACCTCTGGTCGTACCTTTGAGTTCTACGTTTTCGTGTAGCAAAAAGCCATTGAGGTAAACGTGTTCGAAGGAAGCATTTTTAGTTTTATTGCCCGCTTTGTCAAATTGAGGGGCGCGAAAAAATATCTTTAAAGTTTGCCAAAGTCCGGGGGCTTTGCTGGCATTTGCTTTGGGCGGATGACCTTCGTATCCTTTTTTTCCCTTGGGGCGAGACTCATCCCAACGTTGGTAAATGGCACCACAATCGCTGACTCGCATTTCTTCTACGCCGTAGCTATCGTACAGTTGAATTTCGTATCTGCTCTGAAAATAGATCCCCGAATTAGAACCCTTGGGCATCATAAATTCTAGCTCCAATTCCATATCTCCATGTTCGAAGCTGGAAAATAAATTCGCTTTTTCGGTTTCAGATTGATTGTTGACTAGCACGCCCGTTCCTGCGCTTAAATTGATGTGATGCTTTTGATCCATGTCTGCTTCCACCGCTCCGACTACTTGCCAATTTTTTCCCTTGGTCTTAAAAGTGCTCAAATCATCGAGCGAAATTAAGGTGTGTGGAAGGGTGGACGGGGGAGGAGGAGTTTTCTCTTCGGTTTTTTCGACCCCTTCGATGGGAGCGGAAGGCGTATCAGTTTGACAACTTAAAACTTGTAACAATACAATTGCAATACAAAAGTACGTGAAGTAGTTTTTCATTTCTATCTTTGAATTATTCTAATTGTAGCATTTTGCGGAGACAACCCCAAAGGGATTACCATCAGGAATTATTTACTTTTTTGAATCTTGAAAAAGGAATGGCCTGCTTTGTTCTTTAGCCTACTTCTCCACAAAACTTTAATATTCTTCAAAATATAAATTAAATCGGTAATGTCCTGATTGTAAGCGTATTAAGTGGTGTTTTTTACATGGAAAAACATTTGTGGTAGGCTTGTAAACAAACCTTTTAATGGGAAAAATGCGATAGCGATACTTTTCTCAATAGTTGCGAAACTAAACAAGTCAGACAACGGATTTTCGGGCGTGCCCAGTAAAAATTAAATTAAATCAAAACGAAGATGAACTTAAAATTTTGGAATTTTAGCCTTATCCTTTTACTCCTCACGGGGTGTCAAACAGAAAAAAAAGAAGATACCTCCTTCCATCCTCCCAACATCATTTGGTTGGTGGCAGAAGACATGAGTCCCTACCTTCCCGTCTATGGAGATTCCACGGTCGTCACGCCTCATCTGAGTCAACTCGCCAAAGAAGGAGAAACTTACCAACACGTTTATTCCACTTCGGGGGTCTGTTCGCCCAGTCGCTATTCTTTGATAACGGGGCGGTATCATAATTCGGATGGAGCACAAAATCACCGCACTCTGGGTGGAAAAGCATATATGGAAGAAATAGGCCTCGTACCCTACGAAGTTGTTCCCCCGGCTGGGGTGAGGATGTTTTCAGAAATCCTACGGGAAAATGGTTACTACTGTACCAATAATTCCAAAACGGATTATCAATTTCGTCAGACTGCCACGGGATGGGATGAAAGTAGCCTTTCAGCACACTGGCGCAATCGGGCAAAAGATCAGCCTTTCTTTTCGATTTTTAATTTTGCGATTACCCACGAAAGTCAATTCTTCAACCCGCAGTCGAACTTCAAGATGAACTATTTGATGGAGTCCTTTCCCGACTACGATCAAGAACAAAATTGGGGTGCGCCTTACTCCGAGCAAATGCAGCTTTTGCCCGATTCCATCGATAATTTTCCTATTCCGCCCTACCTGCCAACTACCGAAATTGTAGTAGAAGATTTTAAGACGATGTATAATAATTTGCTGATATTGGATCGGCAGATTGGGGTTATCATAGATCAACTCAAAGCTGATGGCTTGTACGATGATTCCATCATCGTTTTTTACGGCGACCACGGAGGAGCCCTACCTCGCCAAAAAAGATCACTAAAAGATTCGGGCTTGCGTGTGCCGATGATTATTAAATGGCCACAAGGCGAGCGGGCAAATACGACGAATGACCAGATGATTAGCTTTGTGGATTTTGGACCAACGATGCTCTCGTTGGCAGGTATTAAACCCCATGATTTTTTTCAGGGAAAACCTTTTGGTGGAAAATATCAAACCCAGCCAAACGAATATATCTACGCCGCCTCGGGAAGGTTTGATGAGAAATACGATATGGTGAGAGCGGTTAGGGATCAGCGGTATAAGTATATCAAAAATTATTTGCCCGATTTGCCCTACGATTTGAATTTGTCGTACCGAAATAAAATTCCCACGATGCAGGAATTGCTTCGATTAAAAAAAGAAGGAAAGTTAAATGACCAACAAGCGCAATGGATGGCGGAACAAAGAGCTCCCGAAGAATTGTACGATACGCAAAATGATCCCTTTGAGCTGAACAACTTAGCAGATCAAGAAAAGTACCGTCCTACCCTCGAAGCACTAAGAAAACAATGTGAAGATTGGATGAAGAAAATAAACGACAAAGGAGACATTGCCGAAAAAGATTTGCTTGCTGCTTTTTGGCCAAATCTTCAACAGCCAATAACGCAGCAGCCCAAAATCACCAAGGCTGATAACATTACAATTACAAGTAATGAAAAAGGCGTCACGATTGGTTTTCAGATGCTAAAAGCAGGAGAGGCTGTTCGGGATAATTGGAAAATTTATACCGAACCGATTGCGGATGTTAACAATGATGTGGTAAAAATTGTGGCAGTTGCGGATCGGATTGGTTGGCAAAAGAGTGAGGTGGTGGCGATGGATTTGGGGGAGGAGTGAACTGCGAGGAGAGTATCTTTTTTTAAAGATGAAGGAGAATATTTCGTACTGAAATCTTGTGTTTGTATTTGTGTGTGTGTGGTTACTGCAAAAAGGAAATCTACAATCTTTTTTAGGTTTCCATTCCGAAATTCAAAACGATGAAAGAACTAAAAAATCTGAAAAGTTTTATGATGCTTTAAGCGATTTTATGGACGGCTTTACGGCGTGGGGAAAAGGATTTAAAATTTTACCAAACGAACCTGATTTATAAAATAGCAATTTATCAATGAACAAAGGGCTAAAAATAAATGGAGAACAAATTTAATTTTATGAAATGAAACCAGTTTTTCAAGTTGTAGATGATTCTCTCGCAAAAATGAAAGTGGAGATTTTCCCGATGACATCAATTGAGGATG
>JBCCJE010000098.1:0-10592 GCA_039027925.1 Bacteroidota bacterium | reverse complement strand
TTGGTAAAATCCAATCCTACGCTGCCTTCAAGGATCAAGTACCCGTTCGGGACTACGAGGGACTCAAAGGGTACATCGAAAAAATAAAAAATGGTCAATCGGATGTACTCTGGAAAGGAAAGCCCAAGTATTTTGCAAAAACCTCGGGCACTACTTCGGGTGTCAAATATATTCCACTTACCAAAGAAAGTATTCCCAATCATTTTGGAACGGCCCGCAATGCCCTGTTTAATTATTACGCCCGAACGGGTAAAGGAAATTTTTTGGATGGCAAAATGATCTTTCTCTCGGGAAGTCCCGAGCTGACTAAAGTGGGCGGCATCAACACGGGGCGACTTTCGGGCATAGTGAATCACCAAGTGCCCTCGTGGCTACGCACTAATCAACTCCCGTCCTACTCCACTAACTGCATTGAAGAATGGGAGGACAAATTGGAAAAAATAGTTGAAGAAACTTTAGGGCAAGACATGCGCCTGATTAGTGGTATCCCTCCTTGGGTACAGATGTACTACGAACGATTGCTAGAAGTAAGCGGAAAAAAATACGTGAAAGATATTTTCCCCAACTATTCTGTCTTTGTCTATGGCGGTGTCAATTTTGAACCTTACCGTATGAAGTTGGAAGAATTGGTTGGAAAAAAAATGGATAGTGTAGAGACCTATCCCGCCTCGGAAGGATTCATTGCTTTTCAGGATACACAGTCGTCGGATGGTTTGCTGTTGAATGCTTACTCCGGGATTTTCTTTGAATTTATTCCCGTAAGCGAAGTCCACGCAGATAACCCCACGCGACTATCTCTAGGGGAAATTGAAGTGGGGGTCAACTACGCCATCATCCTCAATAATAATGCTGGACTGTGGGGATACAATATTGGTGATACGGTGGAGTTTATTTCTAAAAATCCCTACCGCTTGAAAGTAACGGGGCGTATCAAACATTTTATTTCGGCTTTCGGAGAGCACGTCATCGGCAAGGAAGTAGAGGATGCGCTACTCAGCGTAGCCAAGGCAGAAGGGGTAAAAATCGTAGAGTTCACGGTAGCCCCCCAAGTCAATCCTCCTACGGGCGATCTGCCCTACCACGAGTGGTTTATTGAATTTGACAATGTACCTGATAGCTTGTCTTCCTTTTCTGCGAAGGTAGATCGAGCGATGGTCCAACAAAACATTTACTACGAAGACTTGATCGAAGGGAGTATCCTACAACCGCTAAAAATAAGACCGATGCAACGGGATACTTTTCGCAACTACATGAAGTCTCAAGGCAAGCTAGGCGGTCAAAACAAAGTTCCTCGCCTATCGAATGACCGTAAAATTGCGGATCAGTTGGAGTCGTTTATTTTGGGATAATGAAGGAGTCAATCCTACGTAAACTCCTTACACGCCCGGTACAAATCCTTCCACGCTTTCCTTTCTTTTACTACTGTTTCCAAGTACTCTAACCAAATAGTTTTATCCTGTACGGGGTCTTTGACAATTGCTCCCGTGATACCCGCCGCCAAGTCATTGGCTTTTAAAGTTCCATCGCCAAAGTGGGCGGCCAAGGCTTGCCCGCTGTTGATTACGGAAATAGCTTCCGCCGTAGAAAGTGTGGCACTAGGTGACTTAAGTTTGGTACGACCATCTTCGGTTTTTCCACTTCGGAGTTCTCGGAAGATAGTTACGAGTCGTTGGATTTCTTTGACGGGGGCAGCGGTGGCGGGTAGCTCTAAGGATTTTCCAATTTTGTCCACCCGAGTTTTAACAATCTTGACTTCCTCTTCCATAGAGTTGGGCAAAGGCATGACCACCGTATTGAATCGCCGACGCAAGGCACTCGATAATTCGTTGACACCTTTGTCTCGATCATTTGCGGTAGCGATCAAATTAAATCCACGCTGCGCTTGAATTTCCATATTCAACTCTGGGACGGGTAGAATTTTTTCTGACAAAATAGTAATCAAGGTATCTTGCACATCCGAAGGTATCCTAGTTAACTCCTCTAACCTCGCAATTTTTCCATCCTGCATGGCCGTCATCAACGGACTGGCTACCAAGGCTTCCGCCGAAGGTCCTTTGGAAAGTAACTGCGCATAGTTCCATTGATAGCGCAGGGCATCTTCGTTCATTCCTGCCGTTCCTTGGACGAGTAATTTTGAATCTCCCGAAATGGCAGCTGCCAAATGTTCGGAAACCCAAGTCTTTGCCGTTCCCGGAATGCCGATCAACAACAAGGCTCGATCAGTCGCTAAGGTCGCCACTGCCACCTCAATCAATCTACGATTACCAAAATACTTAGGTTCTATCTCCGTACCATCATCTAATGTACCTCCGAGCAAATAAGTCACTACTGCCCAAGGGGACAACTGCCAATTGGTAGGCTTTGGTTTGTCATCAATTGTGGCGATTGCTTTGAGTTCTTCGGCGTAGGCATCCTCTGCGTGGGGACGAAGGGTCTGAGGTTTATTTTTCATAAAAAAGTATTCTTCTATTCTAAAATTTTACAAGGCGTAAAGATATAAAATGCGAGGATGAATCAATTTTAGAATTGGACTTTTTGGAAATGTCAGTTGCAGAAATTTACTTTCTGATAAGCAATTCTTCATTCGACATTCATTTTTACAGATGAATTGTTATGTCCTAACCTTTCCGATTCATCTGAGCATTCGAAAGGTATAACAGCTCTGAACAATTTTCCTTAGTCAAAATATCTTGCGCTACTTTTTGAATTTCGAAAGCCGTAACTGCTTGATAATCAGTAGCTTCTGAGTTGATTAACTCTGCATCCCCCAGTAGTTCAAAGAAGGCGAGATTGATGGCTTTATTTAAAATATTAGCTTCCGAAAACTCAAGTGAGCTTTCCATTTTATTTTTAATTTTCGCTAGCTCTCGTTCCTCTACCAATTCTGCTTTGATTTTTTCCAGTTCTTTCCAGATGGCTGCTTCCGCTTTTTCCGTGGAAATACCTTCGGCGGGTTTTCCTTCAATCACCAATAAGCCAGGGTCAAGATACCCCGTGATATAGGCATCAATGGTCGTAAAAAGTTGTTGCTCTTTCATCAATCGTTGGTACAAACGGGAAGACCGACCATTTCCCAAAATATCAGATAACAAGTCAATGGCAAAATAACTTTTATCGCCTCTGCCGGGGGTATGAAAGGCCAAATACAAAGCATCAGTAGGTACATTGGCCTCGTTGAGTAATTTTCTAAACCCTTCCTGACGAGGCTCTTGGGGAATTTTTCGTTCCGGAATTTTTCCCGATGGAATATCCCCAAACCATTTTTCTACCAAATTTTTTGCTTTTGTAAATGTAATGTTACCAGCTAGGACGAGGATGGCATTATTAGGGCGATAGTACTTTTGGAAAAAATCTTTGACATCATCCAAGGTAGCATCTTCTACGTGTTGCGGAATTTTGCCGATGGTAGGGTAGCGGTAAGGATGAACTTTGTAAGCGAGATCGGAGAGATGATGCCACACATCACCGTAGGGTTGGTTCAGGCAGGTTTCTTTAAATTCTTCGACGACCACTTTGCGTTGGATGTCCAAACTTTTTTCGTCAAAGTTCAAACTCAACATCCGATCAGACTCCAGCCAAAGTACCGTTTCTAAATTTTCGACGGGAACGGTATCATAAAAATTAGTAATGTCAGAATTAGTAAAAGCGTTGCATTCTCCACCCGCCATTTGGATAGGATCGTCGAAGTCAGGGATATTTTTTGACCCTCCAAACATGAGGTGTTCAAACAAATGCGCAAAGCCCGTCTTGTCAGGAGACTCATCTCTCGCTCCGACATTGTACAAAACATTGACTGCCGCCAACGGCGTACTGTTGTCCTCGTGTACGATGACCCGCAGTCCATTTTCTAAAGTAAATCTCGAAAAACTAATCATAGTATCATTAACCGCTTTCTAATAAAATCAGGTACTTCTTCAATTCATATTGACTTTTCAGCTACGCAAAATTACCTTTTTTCCGATAAAAAAATCACCCTCGTACACCAAAAGTAAAATCGAATACATCTGGTTTAATATCGTAGTTTTTTAGATAGCAAAGCCACGAAGCAGCAGAGTTGCAATTAAGAATTAAAAATGAAAAATTAATAATTGTCGAATGTACGGTGAATCCAAAACTTTGTTTTTTTGCTCCCGATTTTTCTCGGGATTACAAGTATGTAGTACAAAGGCAATAAGTTTTTTTGAAGAAAAAACACAAATAACTTTGTGACATTTGTGGTAAAAAATATTCATACGTTTTGGTTTTGCCACAAAGGCACGAAAACGCTAAGTTATTTTTATTTTAAAAAATCTTTCGTGCCTTTGTGCCTTTGTGGCAAAACCATCTAAAAAACTACAACTCAGTTTCGCCACAGAAAAAAAATTAGAAGCAATAAGTCTTGAAGGAAAATAAGTTGATGGCTTTCGTCAGCCTACTATTCCTTTGTCCTATTCGAAAAACATAAAGCTATGAATAGTGTATTCACATATTTATAAAATTTTAAAAATCAAATAGTTATGAAAAGATCAGACATCTCAGTATTAGAAAAAAATAGAGGTATTTACATGAAGATTGGGTTCATATGTTCCATCGGTTTTGCCATTATGGCATTCAACTTTACGGTAAAGAAACCTCTCAAAATAGAAGATGATAAAGGTACGGTTAATATGTACAAAGAAGAAGTTAAGATAGTGAGAACCAAGCAGGAAAAACCCAAGCCGCCACCCGTTTTAGAATTAAAAGAAAAATTTGAGGTAGTGGAAGAGGTTGAGTTGGAGATTCCCGAAGCACCCAAAAAGTTTTCGTTAAGCATTGATGATCCCGATCCCGATATTGATTTCGGAGAAGATGACGGCTACGATGATGATCCGATTATTGAACCCGAAGTGGAAGAACCGATTGATATCTTAGTGGAAGAACCCGTACTAGATTTTGCGGAGTACATGCCTAGCTTCGGCGATTGTGATGCTTACGAAATGAGTAAGGAAGAGTACAAAGCCTGCTCCGATGCTGCCCTGCTAAGCTACTTTGCTAAGCGAATCAACTATCCCGCTAGGGCTAGAGAAAATGATATTGAAGGAAGAGTCATCCTCAAATTTGTGGTTAACGAAAAAGGAGAAATTCAAAATCCAAAAGTGCTCAAAGGAGTAGCGGGAGGATGTTCCGAAGAAGCATTGAGGGTATTGGAAAGTATGCCCCTTTGGAAACCAGGGCGGCACGGTGGCAAAAATGTAAAAGTGCATTTTACGTTGCCTGTGAGTTTTAAACTTAGATAAAAAGATTAAAACTTGGTAGTTTTTCGACGACAGGAAAGGGCGTATTCTGCTAGGAAGCGTCCTTTTCGCTTTTTTGAGCTGTGGACTTACGCCGACTGTCTATGATATAGGATTTTTTTAGTTACAGGAAATGTGAGCAATTCTTGATTTGATTTTTATTTATATAGAATGGTTGTTATAGCTACCCGACACCTCCCTACCGTCAGGTACGTATAACAATTCATTTACATTAATAAAAATAAAGTCAAAGATTAAAGAGACAACATAGTTTTTTACCATCTAAAAATCTACCTCAACAACATTACTGCATTTTGCATCATCCTCGAAGGTCCTCGCCAAAACATCCGATACTGCGTATTGTCCAAAAGAAAAACCACTTTGCCTTTACCCATTTTTCTAACACCCGCAAAAGCATTACCCGAAAGGTGTTTCAAATTTTCCTCGGAAGCATAACCAGATGCTAACAATGAATTTACATCTTTTACGTAGTAGCCAACTGTTTCAAGATTAGGACTAGGTGCTAGGGCATTCGTACCAAATTTTAAAGCAAACAAATAGTCAGACATCCCAAAAGCTAGGGGATGCGAATTGTCAATATTCGCTCGGAGCGCCGCACCGGGGATTCTTCTTTTCCCGTAATGATCTTCTTGATCTTTGTATCTTAGATATTTGACCACCTCGCTTGAATCCTTGTCCACCTCCAATAATTTCACATCAGTCAGCCCTGATTTTTCTTTGGTGAAAAACTCAGCAGCCCCTTCCGTACCGATTAAAATGCCGCCTTGCTGAATCCAAGATTTGATCTTTGCCAAACTCTTTTCCTTGAATATTTTTTTCAAATTTCCAGTACTTGCACCGGGAAGAATCAGGACATCGTAATCAAATAAATTAGCTGTACCGTATCTCCTCCCAAAACGGGGCATATCCGTTTGTTCTAGCATTGAGGTCCGAATTCTATCCACGGGCAACTCCGTTACTTGGTCGAACAAAAAGTAAATCTGTCCACTAGTGTAATTTGAAAATGGTGGTTCTACCAACATCGCTACTCTAGGTGGGCTGATCGGTTTGGCGTCCGTGGAGGCCAAGTCAATGCCCTTCGACATTCTCCCCGTTTGGTGTCCATCAATGACAACGTGGCATTGTTGGGCTATGGCTTCCATGTCCGCAGCTATCGAATTAGCTTTGGCCCTATTTCTTCCTTTGAGGATAATTAGTGTTCCTTCCGCCCACGATTTTTTGGCATTCGAAAAAGATTTGATGGCGGTACGCACACGGTATCCTTTTTCCCAAAGCATAGCTAAAGCCTTGGGGGCATTGGTTTGCCGCCAATCTATCGTGTAAGCATATTGTACACTTTTTGGGGAAACACCTTTCGCAGGTTGGGGCATTTCAGTTATATTTGCCATCGCTACTTTTACGGAAGTATTGGCGTAGTAAGCGTCAAGGTTATAAGCCAGCGGTGCTGCCCACGTGGACATATCGTACATCACCGAATCTTCAATGGACATATTCGGAGAGAGCACACTATTGATAAATAGATGGCGTAACTGATCGGTAGGTACAATAAAAGTACCTTTTGGAAATGTTTTGTTAGAGAACTTTTCTCGCTGGTAAGAAATTGGATTTTTTATGGAAAAAGAGTTCTTCGCTTGAAAAACTTTCACGCCTTGCTTCAATAAAATATTGATGACCTCGTACAAATATCCATTTGGTTCGTCTGGAAAAATGTAAGTTTTGATTTTACTTTTTGAGTTTTTCGGATTCAGGGCGGCGTGCGTGTACCTCATCAACATTTCTTTACGCTCTGCTGCTTTTTTTAAAGTAGCAATGGAAGTAGTATAATGATCAAATATTCCTTGGCGCAAACTTAAAATATAACCATCATCTGTTTCTATCACAAAACCTCGACTACTACCTTGTTCAGTCAACATTCCAATTGCTCCCATCACGCTAGGATAACTAGAACCATAACCTGGATAGAAAAAATCAAATCGTTCTCTTGTAAAATAGTTGATTTGATGTTTATCAAATGCTGCAATATTGGCCATCCCGAAAGTATCCGATAAGGCTTCGTAGGTATCGGGAAGCAGCAAATTTCGGGGTATTGTTGCGGGGGCAGTAAAGTAATTGGCGTTGTGCCCTTGCTCGTGATAATCTACGTGTACCTGTGGCATCCATTGCTGATACAAACCGATGTGCCCTCTCGACTCGGGGTGCACTAGCCAAATCCAATCCCGATTCAAATCAAACCAATAGTGATTAGTTCTTCCGTTGGGAAAAGGTTCGTTGTGAATGATTTCTGTCTGAGGTGTAGCGGGCTGCTTCCGCTGCATGGAGTTCGCCCAACCCGTGAAGCGTTCTCGACCATCGGGATTGATACAGGGCATCATCACAAAAACAGTATTTTGTAACAATGCTCTTGTAGCGGCATCTTGTGCTGCTGCCAATCGGTAAGCAACCTGCATGGCCGACTCCGTTCCCGATGCTTCGTTGCCGTGAATGTTGTAGCTGTAAGAAACAATCACGGGGTTATTCTTGATGATCTGATTCGCTTCCGCTTCCGAAATATTTTGGGGATCTGCCAATTTTAAATTATTCTCCCGAATCGTTTCGATATTTTGTTGGTTCTCCTCGGAGGTGATGACGAGATAAATTAATTTCCTCCGCTCGTAAGTTTCACCGTAAGTTCCGATAGCAACTTTAGGCGAAGCCGCCGCTAATTTTTCGAAATAATTTAACACATCTGGATAGTCCGTAAATCGCTCCCCCAAACGATAACCTAACGCTTGGGCAGGGGAGGGGATACTTCGATCGTAGGTTAGTTCGGGTTCGAAGGCAAAGCGATCTTCGATGAGTTGTTGGGCAAAAAAGGGAAGCGTAAAAAATAACAATGTAATTACAAATACAATTTTTTGGAAAAAGAAATGGTCTTTTATCATGTTAGGATCGGTTTGTAAAACGGTTTTCCAAAACCGCTCAGCGTCATTAGGAAAAATGTACACTAAAGTAGAAAGCTTTATTTAGAAGTCGGTACTCTCAGGTTTAATAAAATGAGCCAAATTTTAGTGCGTAAAAACAGAGGAGAGTGACGTGCCCTTTACGTATTAGAGAAACTAATCCTGAGATAACTATTTTTTTCTGATTACTTTAGAAGTCTTCAGTTTTTTCTTATTTCAAATAAGAAAACTATTGTTAGTAAAAAAATTATCCTCCAAAAATAAAAGGTATGAAAAAGGTATCGTTAATTTTTTTAGTTCTCAATTGCTTAGGTTTTACCATTGCAGGTCAGAGTATTGCCGACTCAGGAAATGAATGGAGGATAGGATATTTTGATTGGATGCAAGGCTGGATAACTGACCACTATAAAGTAGAAGGAGATACCTTGATCAATGGCAAAACTTACGGAAAAATCTATCTCAATTTTGAGAATTTACATCTCCTGATTCGCCAAGATTCCTCAAAAAAAGTTTTCTTCTTAGCTCAAGGAAATACAGAGTATCAAATTTATGATTTTGGAGCTGCGGTAGGAGATACCATTTCTTCTATCTCGGACACATCATTTTTAGCTACCGTGGAGTCCATTGATTCTATTATGCTTTTGAACGGTGAGATGAGAAAACGACAAAAAATTGTTCCGCTTGATTGTAATGTTCATTTAACGGGAGCAGAATACTGGATAGAGGGAATCGGTGGAGAGTTGGTCTTTCCATTTGGAGATATTACTCAGTTCTGTACAGCTGATAATAATAATCCTTTGAATTGTTTTTCTTCCAACGGTGAGTTACTTTTCGGGCCGCAGTTAGGTCTCGAATGTGATTTGCTACTTAGTACGAATGAGTTATCCTCCGCAGATTTTTCTATGTACCCAAATCCTACTGACCACAATTTTATTGTTAAGAACAAAAATGGAAAAGATGGTTTTTATCAATTTGATTTAATTGATTTTAAAGGGAAAGTATTGTTACGTGAATCTCGTTTCTTAACAACTAATGAGTCTGTTAAAATGAATACTACGCAGTTAAGTAATGGTATATATTTTTTAAGGATTAGAAATGAGGAAATTATTTTTAATAAAAAAGTTATCGTTCAAAGATGAAGTTTATCAAAATAATATAATTTATGAGAGCTTTAAGTTATTGTATAATACTTTCTATTTTCTTTTGTTCATGTGAAAATCAAAAAGCATAAAATTAAGCATCATCAGTAAGGCTATCGGATTCTTTGGAATGAGTTCGAGAAAAAGTCAAAAGTAATACCCCTAATACACCCGAACCAAATCAAGGTTATCCGTTTCAATATTTTTTATTTTTTTTACAGAAAAAATAAAAATGAAGATCACGGAATTAAATATCTACCCCGTAAAATCCCTTGGTGGCATTGCTTTACAAAAAGCAGAACTCACCGCAAAAGGATTACGCTTTGATCGAAATTGGATGTTGCTCGATGAAAACGGCGTTTTTATGACGCAGCGAAGGCACGCTGAAATGGCATTGATTCGTACACGCATCGAAGACGGAAATTTGATTTTCACCCACCAACCTTCTGAGCAGACCGCAAGCATTCCTATTTTAGAAAAATATGGATTGACCTTACGCACAAAAGTTTGGAGCACCACGTGTGAAGTACAAAAAGTGCATACCATCGGAGACTGGTTTTCAAAGATTTTGGGACTCCAATGCCACTTGGTTTTTTTCCCTAAAAAAAATATTAGAGTTAAGGAGGGTGAAAATGGGCTGGAGCAAAGGGTAGCGAGTCTGGCTGATAAGTCCCCCGTCTTGATTACCAACGAAGCGTCCCTCGTTGAACTGAATGGACGATTGGAAAATACAATTCCGATGAATCGCTTTCGGGCTAACATTGTATATACGGGGCAGGAGGCCTACGAAGAGGATCAATGGCAAACCATCAAAATTAACGATGTGACCTTCAAAACTGTGGAGATTTGTGGAAGATGTGCGGTGATAAATATTAACCACATCACCGCTCAACAAACCCAAGAACCACTTCGTACCTTGGCTACTTACAGGCAGATGGATAGAGAAATCAAATTTGGGATGCGGATGTCTTGTGAAGTTGAAGGAGACGATTATCCTGTGATAAGGTTGGGAGATGAGATTGAAGTTGTCTGATTATATTAGGATAACCTCTATTTTATCAAAGACACTTTTGACAAAACTATCAGCAGTTGCTTTGGAAAAGTTTTTTTCTAGGTAAATTACTGTAGAGTGAAAATGGTCAATGGCTTTTCTGTTCCACTTTATCAATTTAACCATCTAGACATTTTTTGTAGAGCTAATTCATGTTCAACTAAGTTTTCAGGGATAAAACTACTATCAA
>JBCCJE010000097.1:0-10608 GCA_039027925.1 Bacteroidota bacterium | reverse complement strand
TACGTAAACAATTTACTTGAGAAAATCTTTAATTTATTCTTTAGTCGAAGTTTCAGTATTTTCGGTAGTGGCATCATCTGCCTTTTTCTCTTTGCTTTTTCTTTTATTGCGCTGCTTATCTTCCGCTGATTTTGCTTTTTTCTTGATGGCACTTTTTTTAGGAGCGATGACTACAATCATTCTACGACCTTCCATTTTGGGAAGTGCTTCCGGCGAACCATATGCTTCTAGTTCTTTAATAAATCGAAGAAGCACCAATTCTCCTCGATCCCTAAATACAATGGTACGTCCTCGGAAATGTACGTAGGCTTTTACCTTCGCCCCTTCTTGCAAGAAATTAACAGCATGCTTCAACTTAAAATCAAAGTCGTGCTCCGAAATATTAGGACCAAAGCGTATTTCCTTAACAACCGTTTTCACAGCTTTTGCTTTGATTTCCTTTTCTTTCTTTTTCCTCATGTAGAGGAATTTCTTGTAATCAATGATTTGACAGACAGGCGGCCTAGCTTTAGGAGAAATTTCTACGAGGTCTAAGTCCATTTTTCTGGCCCACTCTTGGACTTTTCTGGTAGGATATATTCCTGATTCAATGTTTTGTCCTACCGCTTCGCTTACTGCTTTCATGTTATCTCCAACGAGACGGATTTCGGGGATTCTGATTTGTTCGTTGACTCTGAACCGCAACGTGGGTTTTCTGTTTTGATTTCTTTTGTGTCTTTTAGCCAAATGAATTTAGTTTAGTGAAAAAAATAAAAAAATAAAAAAATAAAGATTTTGATTGGAGGTGATTACCCAATTCCTATAACTGTAATGTAATAGATACGTAAAAATAACAGGTTATTTTAATTTCTGTTTATTTTGATGGGAAAAACTACATAAAATCTACGATTCTTCGTGGAAAATAGTTCCGTACTTCGGGAGGCACAAAAAAGAAAAAGCACCTCTTTTTGGAAGTGCTTTTCAAATAACCTATTTAAAATCAAATCACATTTCTTACCAGGTGATGTCATCTTCTGATTCTATCTCCTCCGTTTCTTCTACTGATGACTCTTCTTGTACATAAGACTCGCTACTTTCGGCAGCTCTTCTTTCTTCCCACTCGGCTTGTCTTCTGTCAAATTCTTCGTAATCATAATCGGGCATCAAGTCGGTTTTGATATAATTGATGGCCTCGTTTAGTCCTTCTTGAAAACGGTTAAAGTCTTCTTTGTATAAGAAAATTTTATGTCGCTCGTACCCGTCTCCGTTGTGTCTTCTGGTGCTTTCGGTGAGGGTCAAGTAATAATCATCTCCTTTAGTTTTTCGCACATCAAAAAAGTAGGTTCTTCGCTTACCAGCTCTTACTTTCTTGGAAAACACACTCTCGAATTTTCTATGGTTATCGTTGTCCACGTTGCTGTTAGTTTGATTAACAAATTTTTTTTTTAATTTTTTATTCGCTACAAATGTAAATATTTGATTCCAAAACAAAAAAAAATATACAATTTTTATTTGTCAGTCTCTTCTAACTGTTTTTGATACATTTCGTAGTAAAATCCTTGATGTTCGAGGAGTTGTTCGTGCGTACCCACTTCGGCTATGCTTCCGTTTTCCAAAACAATAATTTTGTCAAAACTCAATAGACCATATATCCTATGGGTGATGATGATGCTAGTCTTATCCGCAATGGCACCGTTGAGGTATCCCAATATCTGTTTCTCCGTATTAGTATCCACCGCCGAAAGACAATCGTCGAGCACCACGATGTCGGGATTTTTGATAAATGCACGAGCTATGGAAATACGTTGTTTTTGACCTCCCGATAGGGTCACGCCGCGCTCACCTACCGTGGTATCGAAACCTTCGGGGAGGGTAGCAATGTCGTCATACACTGCGGCGTACTTGGTGTAGGTTTCAATTTGAGCTTGGGTAGCAGTTGGATTTCCAAAAGCTACATTTCCAGAAATGGTATCAGAAAAAAGAAAAACATCTTGCGGTACGTAACCAATCCTTTCCCGTAGGTTAGCTAAGTCCATTTCTTCGATGGGCATTCCATCAATTAGGATTTCCCCTTCGGAAACATCATACATTCTGACTAGTAGGTCAGCGATAGTCGTTTTTCCAGAACCAGTTTTTCCGATGATCGCCATTTTTTCTCCTTTATTCAAAGAGAAGGACACTTGGTTAAGTGCTTTGATTCCAGAATCAGGATAAACGAAAGAAACATCTTTAAATTCAACACTTCCCGCAAGGGGAGTTGGCTGACCATTGGCTACAGGATTGGTGATAGCGGGTGGCACATCTAGAAAATCGTTGATGCGTTTTTGCGAAGCGGCAGCTTGCTGTATCACGGAAGTCACCCACCCAACAGCAGTAACTGGCCAAGTCAACATATTGACGTAGATCACAAACTCCGCAATATTACCCGGCGTGACTAATCCTCTTGCCACTAAAATCCCCCCAGCGTACACCACTAAGATATTACTCGCTCCAATCAGCAATACCATCAAGGGAAAAAAGAAAGCATTGGTTTTAGCTAGATCAAGCGATTTGTCCATGTAGATTTGGCTTTGCCCCAAGAAATATTTTCCCATTTGATTTTCTTGTACATAGGATTTGATGACGCGCATCCCCGAGTAGGCTTCCTGTGCCGTACTATTCAGGGAAGCTAGTTGCACTTGAATTCCCATACTTTTTTTATTAATCAAATTGCTGACAAAATAAATAGAGATAGACAAAATGGGCATTGGCGCTAGCGCGTAGAGGGTCAGTTGCGGACTCACACTTATCATGGAAGCAACTACCATGACGACCAGCGTAACCAAATTGAATCCGTAGAGAATCGCTGGCCCTAGATACATTCTTACTTTGGAGACATCCTCCGTAATCCTCGACATCAAGTCTCCCGTGTTATTTTTTTTGTAAAAAGCTAAGCTGAGTTTTTCGTAGTGCTGGAATATTTCTTTGCGCATATCGTATTCAATCAGGCGGGACATTACGATAATAGTTTGGCGCATGAAGTACATAAATATACCCTGGATAATCGCTAAGACCAGCACGAGCACTCCAAAGAATAACAACGTTTTTCCAAATTCTTCAAAAAAGGTAGTCTGCAAATCAAAACCATCGTACAGGTGAAAAATCTGCAAATTGTCCACCACCAAATCCAAGGCATTTCTAACCATTTGGGGCTTGAGGACATTAAAAAAATTAGCAGCAGTCACCATCACAAATCCCAACAGCAGCAGCCATTTATATTTCAAAAAATATTTGTGGAGTACGAAGAGTGGTCTCAAAAGTAGGATTGATTTTATTTTGCTTAAATCAACAAGTGTTTTCCTAAAGGGTTCAAAGGTAAGTAAATGTAACGAAGGGAAAAATATGGTTCTCAAAAAGGTTGAGGAGCCACTTTTCAGACCTATACTTATAAGAGATTTTATTTTTGGCTTGATAGCTGCAATAGTAATGAAATGAGAAATTTCCCCATCAAATATTTCCTCACCAATAATTTTCTCCCCATTTATATTTTTCCCCTTTATTAATTTTGGCTAGAAAATAGAGATCGCTTCGTTGTTTTCTCGTCAAGTTAAAAATTTATAAAAAATCATATTACGTTAAATATTAAATAGGAGAATGAAGAAAACTTACGACTTATCAAAAATCTTATTGATGCTATTAGTTACCACTAGCTTGAATGCTCAAGTTTTTGTGAAATATGATGCGATGGGAACTAATGATGGGACATCATGGGAGAATGCCTACACCGATCTAAGTGATGCTTTAGACAATTCTAATCAGGGCGATCAAATATGGGTAGCCGCAGGCACTTACAAACCCGGCGGTGCCGATGCCACACAAAATTCTCATTTTGCTTTTCCACACGATCTTGAAATCTACGGGGGCTTCGTTGGTAATGAGACGACACTCGCTTCGAGAGACTGGGTAGCCAATGAGACTATTCTGTCGGGAGATCACGAAGGGAACGATACAGACCACAACTTCGACGATACCAGAAAAGATAATGCTTACCACGTGATGTGGTTAACGGATACCGTAACTAATGCTTCCGTCATTGATGGATTTACCATTCGTAATGGAAATACAGAACCACAAAGTGGATCGGGTAATTTTCGTAGAGGTGGAGGTATTCTTACCTACGGGGCACCTACCATCCGCAATTGCTACTTCACTCAAAACTACGGCTACTTTGGCGGTGGTGTATACCCTAGAAATACAGGTGCTGCGGGGATCATTATCGAAGATTGTGTCTTTGAGCACAACGCAGGAGGCTCCGGGGCTGGCTTGTACATCCGAACAACATCGGCAGTAGTGACCAATTGTATATTTAAAGACAATACTGTTCAATTTTCGGGCGGTGGATTTTATAACAATGCCGCTGCAAGTACCGTGAGCAATTGTTCATTTGAAAATAATACAGCTAGCTACGGCGGCGGGTTGTATGCTACTGGAGTTATATTTACTGGTATGAATTGTACTTTCGAAGGTAATGTTGCTGCTGAATCGGGTGGTGGCCTGTTGACGGACGCCGAGAGTGCTACTTTAGAAGCCCTCACTTTTGAAAATAATTCCGCCAACTGGGGAGGTGGCTTATACAACTATACGCTAGAAGGTACTCTAGTTACAGATTGTATTTTTAATAAAAACGTTTCCCTCCAAGGAAGAGGTGGTGGAGTATTCAATTATATCTCACCGAGTACCTACACCAATTGTACTTTTACTAATAATGAGGCTGCTGCTTCATCGGGTGGTGCTATCCAAATTTTAAATGATAATCCTGATGTAGCTGCGCTTGTGACCATTGAGGACTGTGGTTTTGATGCCAACGCAGGATTATTCGGAGGAGCACTAGCTAGCTACGGGGCAACGAGTGAAGTTTATCTCCAACGTTCAACATTTAAAGACAACGAAGCGGCTAACGTTGGTGGTGCCATTTCCAATGGATTTGGGGCGATGATGAATATTGAGGATGTCTCTTTTGTCGGTAATGAATCGCAAGTAGGCGGTGCTATCTTTTGTCAAAATGATGAATCCGTCGTTAGTGTTACTGGATCAACGATTAGTGGCAACATTGCGTCCATGGGAGGAGGGGTAGCTGTTGAGGGAGATATGATTGTAGGTAGTATGGCACCTACCGTGAATATAAAGAATACCTATTTTACTTCCAATGTTGGAGAAAATAACGGCGGTGGAATCAATATAACTGATGGAAATGCCCACATCACGAATGTTTTATTCAGTTCCAATGTGAATACCGAGACCAACGGTGCGGGAGGAGCTATTTCCATTTACAGTTTCGATTCTTTGGAAAATACCATCAGCTTACTTAACAATACTATTGTAAATAATTTCGGATCGCTAGGTGCGGGTATCGTTCACTCCAAAATAGGCGATGAGGGAGCGTCCATTCTAAGGGTTCAAAATAACATTTTTCATAATCCAAATGGTAACAACTACGAAATTGGTGAAGGAGCACCATCCGTTATTTCGGAGGGAGGAAATATCAGCGCAGATGCCAGTATGAATGGTTTTTTGCTGAGTAATAATGATTTTGTAGAGACAGATCCGAAGTTCATTGACTTTGACGACGAAGATTACCGATTGCAAAAAAATAGCCCGGGGGTGGATAACGGAATTGCAGTTAATGCTCCCGAAAAAGATTTACTAGGTATGGGCAGGGTAGGAAATATTGATATAGGTGCTTTCGAAAATCAACAAACGACGACTGCTATTATTCAAATAGAAAAATCATTTGGTGCATTGACCATTTTTCCCAATCCAATTCAGGATGATTTAAATGTAACTTTCGAATCAGAATGGAAAGGTACGCTGAATATCCAATTGACGGATACGAAAGGCAAAGTGATTTGGACGCAGTTTTTTGAGAAAAATGAGGACGTATTGCAGCAGACTTTCGGTGCGACTCAATTACCAAAAGGGGTTTACAGTTTGACAATTTCGAATGGAAATGAAATTAATACCCAGCGTTTTGTAAAATAAAAAATCGTTACTATTTAATAAGAGAAAGTCCCATGCGTTCGGAAGAAACGTTTGGGATTTCTTTATTTTAGTTTTGTCTGTCTCTTTTCTACTTTTGTCAAAAGAGCAAAAAATTTAGGAGGAACTCTTTGCCTGAGGTTCTCAAAGTCAATCTTCGGTCCATATCTAACCTCGAAATTCACAGTCATCATTAATCATTGCCAGTTAATCATCACCTATAATTTGCACAATTTGTTCGGCGGATCTTTGGTTGGAAAAGCCTTCGGTTAAGATGGCTTCCCTTTTTTCGATTTCCTTTTTCGAGAAATTTTGGGTAGCTAGTCTTTTTAAAATATCAATCAATTCGGAAGGAGTATTTCCAATCCTACAGAGTTTTTCTAATCCCGTATTTTTTACCATAAAACCATTAACCACACAAAACCTACCTCTAAATAGCGCATTCAATAACTTCAGTTTCATACCTGCCGATTGAAAAGATAACAAAACATTTGCGTGCGCATTTTGAATCAAATTGTCCATCTCCTCGTGCGGTAAGTTGGCCTTTAGGATGACGTTAGCTCGTTCCAAAATTTTAGCTCGAAGCTGGGGAGATGGATGTAGTCCTGCTATAATCCATTGATAATCAGAGGATTGGGTGAGGTTTTCTAAAATGTAAAAGGCTGCTGCTTCGTTATCTTTTACACTTAGGTCGCCGTGAAATAAAAGATAATTTCCTGTACCTACTTTTGAGGTTACTTTTTCGTTGACGTGAAATGCAGGGATGTAGCGAGTAGTAATCTCAGAATAATTTTCTCGAAAATAGTGGGTATCGGAGTTGGAAATGGAAAGGATAGCATCAGCGTAACGCACCCTTCTTTCGAATGCTTTCAGTCTTAAACTTTCCACCGTGAAGTAAATTTTTTTGAAAAAATGACGCTCCATTTTTGCCAAATGAGCGTAGTACTGCCATTCGACATTGTGCATCCGAATCAGCTTTTTTCTATGCTTGATTGTAGGATGATGGAGAAAATAGCAGGTATGCAATCCTTCAAAAAGAATGGGATGATCGTCCTGAATTATATTTTTCAACAATGCTTTTGCATTTCTGGATTTTACGATAAATGGGAGGAAACTGAGTTGGTTAAAAATAGAAGTATCTCGACGGTAGTAGTATATTTTTTCACAAAATTCACCAAGTGCCCTTGCCCTCGGTCTTCCGTACTCGAAGGTGTGGAGGATGACTTTTACCCCTAAATTTGTGAGGGCTTTTATTTTAAAAAAAACATCAATGACCCCGCCGTAGTTGGCAGGGTAGGGAACATTAAAAGCAATGATGTGGAGATACATAACAATTAATTTACATCAATGAAAACCACGCCGAGAATTATTCATTTCTACAATCTCACCCCAACTTCCGTATGCAATTCTTAACTTCTGATAAGCAGGATGTACATTTACTAAGCCCCGTAGCCTCCAAATAAAAAAGTTTCATAGCGCACGTTAACTATGAAACTTTTTGGGAAGATAGTGAAATCAAATCATTCGTTACTACTTTACCTTAGCAGTTACTTTTTTCTTAGTTGCCCTTTTTTTTGTTTTTTTTTCAAAGTCATAATGAATTTCAGCATTAATGATTTACTTGATTTGCTCCAAAGTATATTCCGCCGCTTCTTCGCTCGTTACTCTCTTCCCATCCTCTTTTCTGGGCAAATTTATTTTTTTCTTTTTAAATCTGATGAAGGGTCCCCATCTACCATTTTCTACTGTGATTTTTTCATCGTCCCACACGTGGATGTAGCGGTTAGCTTCCTTTATCAATTTTGCTTCGATCAGTTCCGCTGCTTCCTCGGCGGTCAGCGTTTCGGGATCGAACCTTTTGGGAATATTGACAAATAAGCCATCGTATTTTAAAAATGGACCAAACCGCCCTTTACCCTTAGTATAGGGTTTTCCCTTATAAGTACCTACGGGCGCATCTGCTTTTTTCTTTTCTTCAATCAGTTCTACCGCTTTTTCAAAAGGAAGTGCCAGCGGATCTTCGTCCCTCGGAATAGAGATAAATGCCTCGCCCCATTTTACGTACGGCCCATACCGACCTGCACCTATAGATACCTCCTTATCTTCGTAGTTACCTAAGTCTCTCGGTAGTTTAAAGAGTTCTATCGCCTCCTCGTAGGTTACACTTTCTAGGGAAAGCCCACCCCGCAAATTGGCGTATTTAGGTTTTTCGTCACCCAACTCGTCGGGCGTTCCGATTTGTGCCACGGGACCATAACGAGACATTCTTACCAGCACCGTTCTGCCCGAAGCAGGATCAGTTCCTAGTATTCTTTCGCCCGTAGCCCTCTCGGCATTCTCTAGGGTGTCCTGCACGACGTCGTGGAAAGGTTCGTAAAATTCGGATAGCATCGTTGTCCATTCTTTGCCCCCGTGGGCAATGGTGTCAAATTGATCTTCGATGCCAGCGGTAAAGCTGTAATTCATAATATCAGAAAAATGCTTATCCAAAAAATCTATGACCAGCATTCCGAGATCGGTGGCTACTAGTCGGCCTTTGTTAGAACCTGTCTTTTCGGATTGAATAGCCTTTTCGATAGTATTTCCCTTGAGGGTAAAAACATTATAATTACGGGGTTCGCCTTCGCTGTCTCCCTTCACAATGTAGCCCCGAGATGGCTCCATAATTCTGCTGATGGTAGGCGCGTAGGTAGAAGGACGACCAATGCCTAGTTCCTCCAATTTTTTGACCAGTCCCGCTTCGGTAAATCTAGCGGGCGGGCGAGTGAACCGTTCGGTAGCTTGCATCTCGTTCATATCCAATACCTGACCTACGGAAAGAGGAGGGAGGATACCTTTCGCTTCGGTATTGTCATCATCGTCATCATCAGTAGAGACAAGGTAAACCTTTAAAAATCCATCAAACTTCAAAACCTCACCGGTAGCTTTAAGTGTAGCGTCGGCGATAGTAGAAATACCAATATCAACGGTTGTTTTTTCCAGCTGAGCTTCGGACATCTGAGAAGCTACGGTTCTTTTCCAAATCAGATCGTATAGCCGCTGTTGGTCTATGTCGTTGGTGACAACGCGTTTTTCGGGATACGATGGCCGAATGGCTTCGTGCGCTTCCTGCGCATTAGATTTTTTATTTTTATACTGCCGAGTGTGCAAGTAATTCGCACCGTAATTATTTTCAATCAAGTTAGCTAGACTGTCTAAAGCTGTTTGGCTCAGAGTCACGCTATCCGTACGCATATAAGTAATGAATCCTTGCTCGTATAGTCGCTGTGCATTGGTCATCGTACGTTTTACGGAAAATCCAAGTTTTCTACTAGCCTCTTGCTGCAAGGTGGAGGTAGTGAACGGAGCGGTAGGTTTTCTTTTGGTAGGTCTCACCGCAATGTTGGTAATGGAAAAAACAGCAGACTTACACTTTTCTAAAAAGCCCTGTGCATCAGTTTCGGAGTCAAACCGAGTGGGGAGATCCGCTTTCAGATCAACGACTACGCCGTGTTCATTTTTTACGTTGAAGAGAGCAGCTAGTTTGTAAAAAGGCGTCGTCTCGAAGTTTTTGATTGCTCTTTCTCTCTCTACGATGAGCTTTACCGCCACCGACTGCACCCTACCTGCGGATAGTTTACCCTTTACTTTTTTCCACAAAAGACTAGAAAGCTCGAACCCAACGAGGCGATCCAGAATCCTCCTGGCCTGCTGCGCATCTACCAAATTCAGATCCACCGTTCTTGGATTTTGAATGGCATTTTGAATGGCGGGCTTGGTGATTTCTCTAAAAACAATGCGCTTGGTGGTATTTTCATCCAGTCCGAGGACTTTGCATAAATGCCACGAAATAGCCTCTCCCTCCCGATCCTCATCCGTTGCCAACCAGACGGTATCTACTTTTTTTACGGACGACTTGAGGTCTCTGACTACTTTGGTTTTGTCGGGGGAAACTTCGTATTGTGGTTGAAATTTATTTTCGATATCTACCCCTTTGTCGCCCTTCGCCAAATCTCTTACGTGTCCCATACTCGACTTCACCGTAAAATCTTTTCCAAGGATTTTTTCAATAGTTTTAGCCTTTGCGGGTGACTCCACTATTACCAGATTTTTTGACATGTTTTAATTAATTTAGAATATTCTGTATTTTGTAATTGTATTGTTATGGGTCGGTTTGAATCTATCTCCAAAAAAATAGTACTCGGTTTTTATTCATTAAGTTTCAAAAAATAACCGATTAAACCTATGATTAATTGACCTAAAGTAGATCAACACTCCCGTCTATCATAAGTATTAAAAATTAGTTTAGTTCAATTTTTAAGGAGAAAAATATTTTTGATAGACAGGAATTATTGCACTTGCTCTCCGCTCAACGAGAATGCAAATGTATAAATTTTCGAATAAAGTGGAGTGGGCTAGGGGAGAGGTTGTGCGTTTTTATAGAGTTACTAGATGAAGATTACGAGCTTAGAAAGAGAAGTATGCAGTTGAGTAAAAAGCCTCTATATTCAGTACTTGATCTTTTAATGCGTATCTGCTGCCTTACTTTACCTAACTCTTTCGCTTTCGTTTATACGACTTGATTACTTCTGCTTTTTTCATTTTTTTCTCTTTTTCTGCTTCTTGCTTTGCTTT